>NZ_LZZV01000012.1:0-90651 GCF_014170385.1 Delftia sp. UME58 | reverse complement strand
CTCCCTCGCCCATGGCACCCCCGCCCCAGCGCGCGGCCTCGGGCTTTGACGACATGGATGACGACATTCCGTTCTGATCCGGACCATCAAGGTTCCTGAGCATCCAGACCCGCTTTCCCCGGAAAGCGGGTTTTGTTTTTCCAGGCGCCCGACGACAAATCCCATGCCCCTGCCGCGTGCCAGAACCCTGTTGTGGAGTCTTGTCCTGTGCCTGCCGCTGGCCGCGTTCGGCTGGCTGGCTGCAGCCCTCTGCCTGATCTCGCAGGAGGACTACACGCCCGAGCCCGGCAGCTTCACCTACTACATAGGCATCTCGTCCCTGGTGCGCCATGCGCCGCTGGTGGGCGCGCTGGGCAAGGCGGAGTACTTCGGCACCGTGGGCGACGGCAGCAAGCCGCCACACGGCCTGGTGTCCTATGACGTGGAGTTCGCAAGCATTGGCCCCGCCACGCACGCCTTCGATGCCTACCTGCTCGGCAAAGGCTATTCCCGGACTGCGGACGACGAAACGCCCGGCCCCTCCTACGGCATGGGGCGGCGCGTTCGCCATGCCAGGTACGCGGCGGCTTCGGGCGAAGTCGTCTACGTGGAAGTGGTGCAGGCCTCATCGGCCGAGCAAGGCCCTGTGCGCTACCGCGCCACCATGGCGCACTACGACTGATTGCGGCCAGGTGCCTGTCCCGCGATGGGCAGCACCGCCCCGTACAATCGCGGCCGTGATGTCAGTCCACCGGCACCGTCAACCAGGGGCTCGCCATGCGCGCAGCCGCGATGCCGCACGCCTTCACAGCTTCACGCTGGCCCGCATCGCGCGCGGCTCGCAGAGCCGGCGCTCGGGCTGCACCCGCCTGGCGCCGCCGTAGCACGGTCGAACAGCAAAAGCCGCCAGGTTTCGGGCATCTCCCGACGCCCGGCATGTTCATTCCCGTCTACAAAACCCTGCCCCGCCCTGTCAAACGCAGCGCGGCGGGGCCGGCCATTTCCATGTCGAAGCATCCCCATCCCTTTCGCGCCGAGTGGGCGCCCAGCATTCCGCGCGAGCTCATGGCCGGCGCCGTGGCCACCTTTGCGCTGATCCCCGAGGTCATCGCCTTCTCCTTCGTGGCCGGGGTCAATCCCGCCGTCGGGCTGTTCGCCTCCTTCATCATCAGCATCGTCATCGCCTTCACGGGCGCGCGCCCGGCCATGGTGTCGGCGGCAGCGGGCTCGGTCGCCCTGGTGGCGGCGCCGCTGGTGCATGCGCATGGCGTGCAGTACCTTTTTGCGGCCGGCATTCTTGCGGGAGCCGTGCAGATCCTGTTCGGCGTGCTGCGCCTGGGCGTGCTGATGCGCTATGTGTCGGGCTCGGTGCGCACGGGCTTCGTCAATGCGCTGGCCATCCTGATCTTCTCGGCCCAGATGCCGCACCTGATCGGCGCCAATGCCGCCACCTGGGCCATGGTGGGCGCCGGCCTGCTGATCATCTACGGCCTGCCCCGGCTGACCACGGCCGTGCCCTCGCCCCTGGTCTGCATCGTGGTGCTGACGGTGGCGGCGCATTGGCTGGACCTGCCCCTGAAGACGGTCGCCGACCTGGGCCTGCTGCCGGACGGCCTGCCCGGCTTCGGGCTGCCGCAGGTGCCGTGGTCGCTGCAGACGCTGCGCCTGATCGCCCTGCCCGCGCTGGCGATCGCCATGGTGGGATTGCTGGAGTCCATGATGACGGCCAGCGTGGTCGATGAACTCACGGACACGCCCAGCTCCAAGAACCGCGAGTGCAGCGGCATCGGCGTGGCCAACATCGCGGCCAGCCTGTTCGGCGGCATTGCCGGCTGCGCCATGATCGGCCAGACCGTGGGCAATGTGCGCTACGGCGGCCGGGGCCGGCTGTCCACGCTGTTCGCGGGCGCCTTCCTGCTGATCCTGATGGTGCTGCTCAAGCCCTGGGTGTCGCAGGTGCCGGTGGCGGCGCTGGTGGCCATCATGGTGATGGTGTCGGCCTCCACGCTGGACTGGGGCTCGGCGCGCGCCCTGCTCAGGCATCCCAAGCTGTCCAGCGCCGTCATGCTGGCCACCGTGGTGGTCACCGTCGCCACGGACAACCTGGCAGCCGGCGTGGGCGTCGGCGTGCTGCTCAGCGGGGTGTTCTTCACCTTCAAGGTCTCAAGGCTGCTGTCCGTCGAGAAGACGCAGGACGATGCGGGCCTGACCTACCGCGTCTCGGGCCAGGTCTTCTTCGCCTCGGCCGACCTGCTGGTCGATGCCTTCGACGTGCGGGACATCGAAGGCCGGCCGGTGCGCATCGAGCTGACCGACGCCCATTTCTGGGACATCACGGCCGTCAATGCGCTGGACAAGGTCTGCCAGCGCCTGCGCAAGCACGGCAGCACGGTCGAGGTGACGGGCCTGAACGAGCACGGCCGGGCACTGGTGTCGCGGCTGGATATCGGCATCGAGTAGGCCCGCGGCCATCACCGGGCGGGACGGCCCTCACCGCTCATCGAACGACAGCACCACGCGCTCGGTCAGCGGATGCGCCTGGCAGGTCAGGACAAAGCCGCAGGCGACCTCGTTCTTGTCGAGGGCGAAGTTGCGCTCCATGCGCACCTCGCCCTCGACCACCTTGGCGCGGCAGGTGCCGCAGACGCCCGAGGTGCAGGAATAAGGCACTTCCAGCCCGGCCGAGGAGGCCGCGTCCAGGATGCTGGCCTGGCCGCGCGTGAAGGGGACTTCGCGCGAGAGGCCGTCGCGCACCAGGGTGATGCGGGCGGTGGCGGCGTCGCCGGGCTGGGCCTCGTGCACCACGGCGCCCACCGTGCCCTGGCCTGCGGCCGGCAGGGCCACGCCGAAGCGCTCGATGTGGATGCGCTCCTCGGCCACGCCGGCGGCCAGCAGGGCGGCCTCGGCCTCGTCGTTCATCTGGAAGGGTCCGCAGATGTAGACATGGTCGATGTGCGCGGCCGGCACCACGCCCTGCAGGAATTCGGCGATCTTGGCACGGTCCATCACGCCCATGTTCAGCGGCAGGTCGGTGTGTTCGTCCGAGAACACATGCTGCAGCGACAGCCGCGACATGTAGCGGTTCTTGAGGTCCTCGATCTCCTCCTTGAACATGGTGGACTGCAGCTGGCGGTTGCCGTAGATCAGCGTGAAGCGACTGGCGGGCTCGCGCGCCAGCACGGTCTTCATGATGGACAGGATGGGCGTGATGCCGCTGCCGCCGGCGATGCCCACATGGTGGCGCGCGGCCCCGGGCTCGATGGGCACGAAGAAGCGGCCCTGGGGCGCCATGACCTGCAGCGTGTCGCCGGGGCGCAGATGCTCGTTGATCCAGTTGGAGAACTGGCCGCCGCGCACCTTGCGCACGCCCACGCGCAGCTCGCCGTCATCCACGCCCGCGCAGATGGAGTAGCTGCGGCGCAGGTCCTGGCCGTCGATCTGGTGGCGCAGCGTCAGGTACTGGCCCTGGGTGAAGCCGAAGACCTCGCGCAGCGCGGGCGGCACGTCGAAGGAGACGACCACGGCCTCGGCCGTGTCGGGCGCAATGCTGCGCACGCGCAGCGGGTGGAACATCGTGGTCGTGGTCATATCGGCTTGAAGTGTTCGAAGGGTTCGCGGCAGTCCAGGCAGCGGTGCAGGGCCTTGCAGGCCGTGGCGCCGAAGGCCGACAGCCGTTCGGTGTGCACGCTGCCGCAGTGCGGGCAGGCAACGGGCTCGGGCACGGCAATGCCCTGGCGGCGGCGCACCAGGCGGATGGGCGAAGTGCCCTCCGGCAGGCCGGCATCGCCGCAGCGCCCGGGCGGCGCGATGCCGTACTCGCGCAGCTTGCGCCGGCCGTCGTCGCTGATCCAGTCCGTGGTCCAGGCCGGGGCGCGGCGCAGCACGGCGCGCGCGGGGCCCAGGCCTGCGGCCTCGATGGCGTCGAGCACGCTGCGCTCGATGACCTCGGTGGCGGGGCAGCCCGAGTAGGTGGGCGTGAGCACGATCTCCATGCCCTGGCCTTCGGGCAGGGCATGGACCTCGCGCACGATGCCCAGCTCGCAGACCGAGATCACGGGCACCTCGGGATCGGGCACGTCCTGCAGCGCGGCCCAGGCCAGGCGCTCGCGCTCGGCCGAGGCGGATGTGACGGCCACAAGCCGTGCGGCAGCCATCACCACACCCCGCCCGGATAGGCGCGCTGCAGGTGCTGCATCTCGGCCAGGATGAAGCCCATGTGCTCGCTGTGCACGCCGTTGCGGCCCGTGCTGCGGAAGGCGGATTCGGCCGGCATGTCCAGCGTGGCCTCCTGCAGCAGGGCGGCCATCTCGGCCTGCCAGGGCTCGCGCAGCTCGGACCAGGACGGGCCCAGGCCGCTGGCGCGCGCGGCGGCGTCCGTGGCGTCGTCGGTGAACAGTTCGGCCGCATAGCGCCACAGCTGGGCCAGCGCCGCCTCCATGCGCTGGCGCGATTCCTCGGTGCCGTCGCCCAGGCGCACCACCCAGTCGCCCGCGTGCTGCTCGTGGTAGCGCGCCTCCTTGAGTGCCTTGGCGGCGATGGCGGCCAGCTCGGCGTCGCTGGAGTGCACCAGCCGCTCCCACATCAGGCGCAGCCAGGTGGCGGCCATGGCGTTGCGCAGCACGGTGAAGGCGAAGTCGCCGCGCGGCAGCTCGGCCAGCGTGGCGTTGAAGTAGTCGCGCTCGTCGCGCAGAAAGGCCAACTGGTCCTCGTCGTGCGCGCGGCCTTCGAGCTGGCCGGCGCGGGTCAGCAGCGCGCGCGCCTGGCCGACCAGGTCCAGCGCCATGTTGGTCATGGCGATGTCCTCTTCGAGGATGGGCGCGTGGCCGCACCACTGGCCCAGGCGCTGGGCCAGGATCAGGCAGGTATCGCCCAGGCGCAGCAGGTACTGCACCTCGGGGCGGGCGTCGATGGAGATGGAGGAGGCGGAGGCGTTCATGGCAGCTCCCCGCTCACATGTGGTCCACCGAGGGCGGCAGCTGGTAGAAGGTCGGGTGGCGGTAGACCTTGTCCTGGGCCGGGTCGAAGAACATGTCCTTGTCGCCGGGGTCGCTGGCCACGATCTGGTCCGAGCGCACCACCCAGACGCTCACGCCCTCCTGGCGCCGCGTGTAGACGTCGCGCGCCATCTGCAGCGCCATCTGCGGGTCGGCCGCATGCAGGCTGCCGCAGTGCTTGTGGTCCAGGCCGGCCTTGCTGCGGACGAAGACTTCCCACAGCGGCCATTCGTTGGTGATGTTCTGTTCGACGGCGGTCATGCGGCCTCCTTGCGGGTCTGGTTTCTCTGTGTCTGCTTGCGGGCATGGGCCAGGGCGGCCTCGCGCACCCAGGCGCCTTCGTCCCAGGCCTTGACGCGGGCGCCCAGGCGCTCGCGGTTGCAGGGGCCGTCTCCGGCGATCACGCGCCAGAACTCGTCCCAGTCGATGGGGCCGTGGTCATGGGCCTGGCGCGCCTCGTTCCATTTCAGGTCGGGGTCGGGCAGGGTGACGCCCAGCACCTTGGCCTGGTCCACCGTGGCGTCGATGAACTTCTGGCGCAGCGCGTCGTTGGAGATGCGCTTGATGCCCCAGCGCATGGACTGCGCGCTGTTGGGCGACTGGTCGTCGGGCGGGCCGAACATCATGATGGACGGCCACCACCAGCGGTTGACGGCGTCCTGCACCATGGCCCTCTGCGCCTCGGTGCCCTGCTGCATCATGGTCAGCAGCGCCTCGTAGCCCTGGCGCTGGTGAAAGCTCTCCTCGCGGCAGATGCGCACCATGGCGCGCGCGTAGGGCGCATAGGAGCAGCGGCAGATGGGCACCTGGTTCATGATGGCCGCGCCGTCCACCAGCCAGCCGATGGTGCCCATGTCGGCCCAGGTCAGCGTGGGGTAGTTGAAGATGGAGCTGTACTTGGCCTTGCCCGTGTGCAGCGCGTGCAGCATCTGGTCGCGGCTGCTGCCCAGGGTCTCGGCGGCGGCGTAGAGGTACAGGCCATGGCCGCCCTCGTCCTGCACCTTGGCCAGCAGGATGGCCTTGCGCTTGAGCGTGGGCGCGCGGCTGATCCAGTTGCCCTCGGGCAGCATGCCGACGATCTCGCTGTGCGCATGCTGGCTGATCTGGCGCAGCAGCGTCTTGCGGTAGTTGTCGGGCATCCAGTCCTTGGCCTCGATGAATTCGCCGGCATCGATGCGCTCGTCAAAGCGCTGCTGCAGGCGCATTTCGTCGGCCGAGCGCACGGCCTTGCCGCCATCGCCCGCTTCCTTGCCCATGGTGTCCATGGCCTGGGTATACATGTGCGATCTCCTTCAGTGAAATGGTTGACGACGGCCGGCGGTGCCTCAACGCGGCCGCTTGTCGTACACGCGCCGGGCCTTGCCGGTCTGCGTGCGCTCGATGGTGTCGGGATCGAAGACGCGCACCGCCGTGGAAATGCCCACCAGGGTCTTGATGCGCTGCTGCACCCACTGCGCGATCTCGCCGCGCTCGGCATCGCCCAGGCCGCGCCGCTGCGGCTGCAGCTCACAGTGCACCTCGACGGTGTCCAGCAGGCCTTCACGGCTGATGTGCATCTGGTACAGGCCCGTGAGGCTGGCATTGGCCAGCACGATTTCCTCGATCTGGGTCGGAAAGACGTTGACGCCGCGGATGATCATCATGTCGTCGCTGCGACCCACGATCTTGCCCATGCGCCGGAAGCTGCGCGAAGTCGGCGCCAGCAGCCGCGTCAAATCCCGCGTGCGGTAACGAATGATGGGCATGGCTTCCTTGGACAGCGACGTGAAGACCAGCTCGCCCTCGCTGCCGTCGGGCAGCACCTCGCCCGTGTCCGGGTCGATGATCTCCGGGTAGAAATGGTCCTCCCAGATCACCGGCCCGTCCTTGCTCTCCACGCATTCGCTGGCCACGCCCGGGCCCATGACCTCCGACAGGCCGTAGATGTCCACGGCATCCAGCCCCGCCTTGCCCTCGATCTCGCGGCGCATGGCCTCGGTCCAGGGCTCGGCGCCGAAGATGCCGATCTTCAAGGAGCTTGCGCGCGGGTCCATCCCCTGGCGCTGCATCTCCTCCACGATCACCTGCATGTAGCTGGGCGTGACCATGATGATGTCGGGCCGGAAGTCCTGGATCAGCTGCACCTGCTTTTCGGTCTGCCCGCCCGACATGGGCACCACCGTGCAGCCCGCGCGCTCGGCTCCGTAGTGCGCGCCCAGCCCGCCCGTGAACAGGCCGTAGCCGTAGGCCACATGCACCATGTCGCCGGGCCGCCCGCCCGCCGCGCGGATGGAGCGCGCCACCAGGTTCGCCCAGTTGTCGATGTCATTCAACGTGTAGCCCACGACCGTGGGCTTGCCCGTGGTGCCCGAGGAGGCATGCACGCGCGCCACCTTCTGGCGCGGCACGGCAAACATGCCGAACGGGTAGTTCTCGCGCAGGTCCTTCTTGGTGGTGAAGGGAAAGCGGGCCAGGTCGGACAGCGTGCGCAGATCGGACGGATGCACGCCCTTTTCGTCGAAGGCGCGGCGGTAGTGGGGCACGTTGTCGTAGGCATGCTGCAGCGACCAGCGCAGGCGCAGCAGCTGCAGCGAGGCGATCTCGTCGCGGCTGGCGGTTTCGAGGGGGTCGAGTTCGCCGGGGGCGGGGCGCTGCAGGGACATGGCGGACCTCTTCAGGCGGGCTCTGCCAGGCCGGGCACGGTGGGCCGGCCCTTGAAGCTGTGCGAGCGGCCACGGAACAGCGCGATCACTTCCTGGCGCTGGTTGATGACCTGCACGTCATAGACGCCGGTGCGGCCTGCGCGCGAGACTTCGCGGGCCTGGGCCGTGAGCACGTCGCCGGGCCGGCCGGGCGCGACGAAGTCCACGCTCAGGCCCGAGGCCACCGTCATCTCGTTGCGTGCATTGCAGGCATAGGCAAAGGCCGTGTCGGCCAGCGCCGTGATGAAGCCGCCGTGGCAGATGTCGAAGCCGTTGAGCATGTCGTCGCGCACGGCCATCTCCATGCACGCCGCGCCGGGGGCGATGTCCGTGATGCGCAGGCCCAGGCCTTGCGCTGCGCGGTCGCGCGCCAGCATGCCGTCGCGCACCTGTTCGGCCAGGCGCTGTGCGGCTTCGTCCGGGGTGTGGGTGTCTTGCATGGCGCCGCTCCTCAACGATCCGAGAACACGGCAGCCCGCTTGCCCAGGAAGGCGGCCACGCCCTCCTGGTAGTCGTGGGCCGCGCCCAGCTGGCCCTGCTGGCGCGCCTCGCGCGTGAGCGCATGTTCGTAGTCCAGCAGCTGGGCCGAGTCCATGGCCTCCCGCGTGCGCGCCAGGGCCCGCACGGGCATGGCGGCCAGGCGCTGGGCCAGGGCCTGGGCCTCGCTGCGCAAATCGGCATCCTCCACGCAGCGCCAGATCAGGCCGATGCGTTCGGCCTCGGCCGCAGGCAGCTTGTCGCCCAGCAAGGCCAGCCCCAGGGCGCGCGCACGGCCCACCAGGCGCGGCAGCAGCCAGGTGCCGCCGCAGTCGGGCACCAGGCCGATCTTGGCAAAGGCCTGGATGAAGCTGGCCGAACGCGCTGCCAGTACCAGGTCGCAGGCCAGCGCGATATTGGCGCCAGCACCTGCGGCCACGCCATTGACGGCGGCCACCACGGGCACGGGCATGGACTTGAGCCGCAGGCACAGCGGCTGGTAGCGGCGCTCGATCAGGTCGCCCAGGTTCTGGTCGGGCGCGGCCTCGGGGTCGGACAGATCCTGGCCCGCGCAAAAGCCGCGCCCCGCGCCCGTGAGCACCACGCAGCGCACCGAGGCGTCGCCGGCGGCCTGCTCCAGGGCCGAAAGCAGCTGCTCGTGCAGTTGCGCGTTGAAGCTGTTGAGCGCGTCGGGGCGGTTCAGCACCAGGGTGCGGACGGCGTCGTGCTGCTCAACCAGAACCAGCGATGGGGGCATGAAAGTCTCCGTGGCCTGTCTGCCGTCTTTATGCGGCAGATCAAACATAATTTACCGAATGGTCGGTAAATGTTAGTCGCCAGACCCTTGCCACGACAAGCGCCCAGGCACCGAGGAAACCCTAGGCCCCATGAAAAATGACCCCCACGCTGCCCTTGCTGCGCAAGGTCCGCTGCCCCCCGAGGGGGCGTTTTTCATCTTGGGGCGGCCCGGCGATGAAAAAAGGCCCGCACGGGCCATTTTTCTTGAAGATTCAGGGCTTGAAACCCGAGCGCTGCACCACCGGCGTCCACTGCGCGCGGTAGGCCTTGAGCATCTCGGCCGTCTGCGCGCTGCTGCTGGAGACCGGGGTCAGCCGGCTGGCCTCGAATTTCTGGCGCGTGTCCGGCTCCTTCATGATCTCCTGCACCATGCGCGACAGGCGCTCGGCAATGTCGGGCGCCATGCTCTGCGGCGCGAACAAGGTGTTCCAGCCCATGCCCGACAGGTTCAGCCCCGATTCCTTGAGCGTGGGAATGTCCGGCGCCATGGTGCTGCGGCGCTCGCCCGACACGGCCAGCACGCGGATCTTGCCGGCCTCGTGCTGGGGCAGCAGCACGTCGAAGGTGTCGATGGCCAGCGGCACCTGGCCGCCCACCAGGTCGGTCAGCAGCGGGGCCGAGCCCTTGTAGCCCACGGTTTCGGTCTGCACCTTGGCGGCCTCGCCCAGCATCAGCGAGAAGAAGTGCGGCAGGCTGCCCGTGGCCGGCACGCCCACGTTGGCCTGCTGCGGATTGGCGCGCAGCCAGGCCAGCAGGTGCGACAGCTGCCTGACGGGCACGGCACTGGCCACGGCCACGCCGAATTCATAGCGGTTGACCTCGCTGACCGGGCGGAAGTCCTTGTCGGGGTCGTAGCCCGAGTCGGGGAACACCAGGGGCGCCACCAGCATCACCGCCGGGTTGGCCAGCAGCAGCGCGGGCTGTGAGGCCGGCGCGTTCTTCACATACTGGGCCGACAGGCGGCCGCCCGCGCCGGGCTTGTTCTCCACCACCACGGGCGAGCCCACGCGCGCCTGCAGCTTGTCGGCCACGATGCGCGCCACGCGGTCGGTGGCGCCGCCGGGCGGGTAGCCCACGACGATGCGCAGCGGCGCCTTGCCCGGAAACAGCGGCTCGGCCGCCGTGGCGCTTCCAGCCAGCCAGCTGGTGGCCGAAACAGCCGGGGCCAGGGCCAGGATCTGGGTCAGGGTTCTTCGCTGCATCGCAAACTCTCTCCTTGCATGGACGGATTCCCGTGCGGAACGCACGCCGCACAATGTAGCGGCCAGCCAAAGCCCGCAGCGGCCCTGGTTGACAAGGGTTAACCCGAGGCAAGACGCCCTGCGCTGCTCGGGCATCGCGACAGCCCGGCGAAGCCGTCTCGGCGACAATCGCCCACCATGAGCTTCGCCCCCCTGACCAACGACACCTTCCTGCGCGCCTGCCGGCGCCAGGCCACCGACTACACGCCGCTGTGGCTGATGCGCCAGGCGGGCCGCTATCTCCCTGAATACAAGGCCACGCGCGCCCGGGCCGGCAGCTTCATGGGCCTGGCCACCAACGTGGACTACGCCACCGAGGTCACGCTGCAGCCTCTGGAGCGCTTCCCGCTGGACGCGGCCATCCTGTTCTCCGACATCCTGACCGTGCCCGACGCCATGGGACTGGGCCTGTCCTTTGCCGAAGGCGAAGGCCCGCGCTTCGCCAAGGTGGTGCGCGACGAGGCCGCCGTGGCCGAGCTGGCCGTGCCCGACATGGACAAGCTGCGCTATGTGTTCGACGCCGTGACCAGCATCCGCCGCGCGCTCGATGGCCGCGTGCCGCTGATCGGTTTCTCGGGCAGCCCCTGGACCCTGGCCTGCTACATGGTCGAGGGCAAGGGCAGCGACGACTACCGCCTGGTCAAGAGCCTGATGTATGCGCGCCCCGACCTGATGCACCGCATCCTGTCCGTCAACGCCGACAGCGTGGCCGCCTACCTCAACGCCCAGATCGACGCGGGCGCCCAGGCCGTGATGGTGTTCGACAGCTGGGGCGGCGTGCTGGCCGACGGCGCCTTCCAGGAATTCAGCCTGGCCTACACGAAGCGCGTGCTGGCCGGACTCAAGCGCACGGGCGTCGATGGGCAGGACGTGCCGCGCATCGTCTTCACCAAGGGCGGCGGCATCTGGCTGCCCGACATGAAGGACCTGGACTGCGAGGTGCTGGGCCTGGACTGGACGGCCAACCTGGCCCGCGCCCGCGCCATCGTCGGCGGCGAGGTGGGCGGACCCGGCAAGGCGCTGCAGGGCAATATCGATCCGAATGTGCTGTTCGCTCCTCCCGAGCGCATTGCCGAGCAGGTCGGCACCGTACTGGCCAGCTTCGGCAAGCCCCATGCCGACCGCAGCACCACGGGCCCCACGCACATCTTCAACCTGGGCCACGGCATCAGCCAGTTCACCCCGCCCGAGCATGTGGCGGCCCTGGTCGAGGCCGTGCACAGCCAGTCGCGCGCGCTGCGCCAGCCCTGAGCACGGGGCCGTCCAGGACCGCTGAGGCCTCTTCTAGTCGCGCCGGCCTTCACGCGGACGGCGGCGCGCGAAGAAAGCCCCCAGTGCACCCATGGCGGTGCCGGCGAGCAACAGCCCTGCACCGTCAAGCGCAGGCACTGGTGCGGGCCCCGCGCCGGACGGCACCGGCGGCTGTACGGCACATCGGTGCGAGAGGCTGATGTCGTCGAGGGCCAGGTCGGCACCCAAACCGCTGGTATTGAGCGCTTCGCGCAAGCGTATGCCCTGGCTGGCTCCGGTGGCCTTGAAGCTGAAGCTCACCTGCTGCCAGGGAAGGTCTGGCGCATCGTTGTCGGTGACATTGGCCAGCACGGGACTGGCCTGCTGCGCCACGGCCCCCGCCGCATCCAGCAATTCCACCGTCATCCGTGGCGAGTTCACATGGTAGGCACTGGCCAGCCACAGGCTCACCGTGTACTCCTGCCCGATGGTCAGGTTCGTCAATTGATTGGAGTACATCACCGCCCGGCTGCCGTTGGCGATGATGTCGAACAGCAGAAAGTAGCCATCGCGCGGCGCCCGGCCCATGGAACTGTGGTCGCCGCCCTGACTGGGCCACCACCCTGCGCGGGCCGCGTTCGGAGTCACGGCCTGCCACCACTCGCCGACGGCGCCCGGGTTGACCTGCCCTATGCCGGCCGCACCGGGCATGTGGATGCTGCCGCGGCCTCCATGGGCCGAGGCGCTGGAGAAGTCCAGCGTCGAGGTGCCGCATGGCTCCGCAGCGATCTGCGCCTGTGAAAGAGTGCTCCCGAAGCACAGCACCCACGCGGCCCAACGGGCCGGACGGTTCCAGGGGCGTATCGATTGCCTTCGTTGCATGTGTATTCCCCTCCAGTGGGATGCCTGGGAGGGAAGACGTCGACGCGCCCGTCCGATCCTTCCCGGTTACCGCCTTGTCGCTGGCCACGATGGGCAGCCAAGTCTTTCTGGAAGGGATGCTAATCTTAATAGTCAAAATAAATCTCCAATCAAAATCAATTGACATTAATTAACAGACAACATCGAAGGCTGACGAAAACAGGGGTGGCATGCCAAGTTGCCCACAGGAATGCCCATGCGCCTGTCCACTGTGGCGGCCGGCTGTCAAAAACGCCCGAATCCAGACGAAAGGCGCGGCGCACTGCGGCTTGACAGATGCCCACAAACCATCTTATGCACAGGAGCGCCAGGGCGTCGGCGGCTCCGCCTCACTTGTCGCCCGCTCTCTAATTTCGGCGACATATAGATATAAGTCTTTGTTTTTGAAGAAATTTTTTGATAGCACCACTTGCAGTAAAACCACGGCAACAAGGCCTCCAAACAGAGGGACTGCTGATAGCGCCGGATAATCCCCACAAAGTTATCCACAGAAATTGGTGATCTACCCAGAAACCCGTATCCAGCCGCCGCCACATCTGGTGTAAAGCTCCATATCAGGGCTCGGCATACCCCCGGCGGCGCCGGTACGGATGTGCAGCGCCGGCGCACCGGCGCGGCCGAAAGGCTTATGCTTGACGGCTTTGCCGCAGGCACCCGGGCGCGCACCGCACCTTGCGCCGGCCCGGGTCACCCGCCTTTTTCCCTCGCATGTCCCTCCCCCCGCATACCGTCCATGTCGCCGTGCACACGCCGGCACACAGCGCCGTTGGCGAGCTGCTGAGCTATGCCAGCGGGCAGCCGCTGGAGCCCGGCACCCTGGTGCGCGTGCCACTGGGTCGCCGGGATCTGCTGGGCGTGGTCTGGGATGCGCCGCCCCGCCCCCCCGCCATGCCCGAAGGCGTGGAGCTGCGCCCCATCGGCGCCGTGCTGCAGGGCATTGCGCCGCTGCCGCCCGCCTGGCGCCGGCTGGTGGCCTTCGCCGCCTACTACTACCAGCGCAGCGTGGGCGAAATCGCCGTGACGGCCCTGCCCCCGCAACTGCGCGAGATGACGGCCGAGCAGCTGGCGCGCCGGCTCAGGCCGTCCAAGGCCGCAACGAAGAAAGCGGCCAAGGCGGAACAGGCGCCTGGCACCGCGCCTGCATCGGCCCCGGCCGCCGCAGATATTCCCCCCATCGTCCTCAGCGCAGAGCAGGCCGACGTCTTCACGCAGATCGCCGCCCACCCCGGCCCCTTTCTGCTCTTCGGCAGCACGGGCAGCGGCAAGACCGAGGTCTATCTGAGAGCCACCCAGGCCGCGCTGGATGCCGACCCCGGCGCCCAGGTGCTGGTGATGGTGCCCGAGATCAACCTCACGCCCCAGCTGGAGCAGCGCTTCACGGAGCGCTTCGCGCCGCAGTACGGCGCCGCCTGCGTGGTCAGCATGCACAGCGCAATGACCAACCCCCAGCGGCTCAAGAGCTGGCTGGCCGCGCACACCGGCGTGGCGCGCATCGTGCTGGGCACGCGCATGTCGGTCTTCGCCAGCCTGCCGGGCCTGTCGCTCATCGTGGTGGACGAGGAGCACGACGCCAGCTACAAGCAGCAGGAAGGCGCACGCTACTCGGCGCGCGACCTGGCCATCTGGCGCGCGCGCGATACCGGCGCCAAGGTCATCCTGGGCAGTGCCACGCCATCGCTGGAGAGCTGGCATGCCAGCCGCCCGCCCAATGCCGACGAGCCGCAGGGCGGCCGCTACCTGCGCCTGCACATGCCCAGCCGCATCGGCGCGGCCGCCCTGCCGCGCGTGCGCCTGGTGGACATGGGCCAGCAGCCGCGCAAGGCCGTGTTCTCGCCGCCGCTGATCGATGCCATCACCGAGCGCGTGCAACGCGGCGAGCAAAGCCTGGTGCTGCTCAACCGCCGCGGCTTCGCGCCCGTGCTGTTCTGTGCCGACTGCGGCTGGAAAAGCGACTGCCCGCACTGCAGCGCCCACCAGGTCTTCCACAAGGCCGACCGTACGCTGCGCTGCCACCACTGCGGCTACACCCAGCGCGTGCCCATGGCATGCCCCGGCTGCGGCAATCCCGACATCCTGCCGCTGGGCAAGGGCACGGAGCAGCTGGAAGAGGAACTGGCCCGCCTGCTGCGCAATGTGCAACGCCCCGACCGCGAGCCGGCCCGCGTGGCGCGCATCGATGCCGACACCACGCGCGCCAAGGGCGCGCTGGAGGAGCAGCTGGCGCAGATGCATTCGGGCGACATCGATGTGCTCGTGGGCACGCAGATGGTGGCCAAGGGCCATGACTTCCGGCGCATCACCCTGGTAGCCGCCGTGCAGCCCGACAGCGCCCTGTTCTCCAGCGACTACCGAGCGCCCGAGCGCCTGTTCAGCCTGCTGATGCAGGCCGCCGGCCGCGCGGGGCGCGACGCGCAGTACGTGGCCGACCAGGCCAGCCATCCGGAGATGTGGATACAGACCCATGATCCGGCCAACCCCGTCTACACGGCGCTGCGCGCCCACGACTACACGGCCTTCGCGGCACGCCAGTTGCGCGAGCGGCGCGATGCCGGCATGCCGCCCTTCGCCTTCCAGGCCATCGTGCGCGCCGACGCGCGCACCCAGGAAGCCGCCCAGGCCTTCCTGGCCGCTGCGGCCGAGGCCGCCCGCCAGGCCGGCCTGCCCCATGTGGACGATGTCTTTCTCTACCCGCCCATTCCCATGTCCGTGCAGCGCGTGGCCAATGTGGAGCGCGCGCAGATGCTGATCGAGTCGGCCCAGCGGCCCGCCCTGCTGCGCTTTCTCTGGGCCTGGCAGGCGCACCTGCACTGGATCAGGGCACAGCCCGGGCACCGCGCCCTGGTGCGCTGGCTGGTGGACGTGGACCCGCTGGCCATCTGAGCGTGGCACGGCCCCGGAACAGCTCCAGAGAATCTCAAGCCTTTCAGGCCTTTGGCGCAATCCCGTAAAGCGTTCACCGCTCCTTTTTCGGAAGCGCTTTTAGCGCATTCGCTGAGCAGCTCCCATCGGGATTTGCGCTGATGCAGGCGGGGCATGTTTATTGCATCGTGCCGCATTCAGCCCACAAGGCTGGATCATTCAATGCCTTTCCAGGAGCGATACATGCCGTTCACCCCCTTCCGTATGACCTTGATGGCCGTCGCGCTTGCGCTGGCAGGCTGCGCGTCTCAACCCGGCGCCAGCCAGGCCCCCGCAGCCGCTGCGCCCGCCACGGCGACCGCCCCTGCACCCGCTCCCGCCGCCCAGGCCGGCAAGCCCAACGTGGTCGTCCTGGCCACGGGCGGCACCATTGCCGGCGCGGGTGCCAGCGCCGTCAACAGCGCCACCTACACGGCCGCCAAGGTGCCCGTGGACAAGCTGCTGGCCGGCCTGCCCGAGCTGAGCAACCTCGCCAACGTGTCCGGCGAGCAGGTCTTCCAGATCGCCTCCGAAAGCTTCACCAACAAGGAACTGCTGACGCTGGCCCGCCGCGTCAACGAGCTGGCCAAGCAACCCGGCGTGGACGGCATCGTCGTGACCCACGGCACGGACACGCTGGAGGAAACCGGCTACTTCCTGAACCTGGTGGTGCCCACCGACAAGCCCATCGTCATGGTCGGCTCCATGCGCCCCGGCACGGCCATCTCGGCCGACGGCGCGCTGAACCTGCTGGGCGCCGTGGCCACGGCCGCGTCCAAGGACTCGGCGGGCAAGGGCGTGCTGGTCAGCATGAACGACAACATCGACTCCGCGCGCGATGTCGCCAAGCTCACCAACATCAAGACCAATGCATTCGCCAGCCAGTGGGGCCCGCTGGGCATGGTGGTCGAGGGCAAGACCTACTGGTTCCGCGCCCCCGTCAAGCGCCACACCAAGGGCAGCGAGTTCAACATCGAGCAGATCACCGACCTGCCCGCCGTGGACATCGTCTATGGCTACGGCAACGTGCCCGCCACGGCCATCGACGCGCTGGGCAAGGCCGGCGTCAAGGCCATCGTGCATGCAGGCACGGGCAATGGCTCGGTGGCCGACCGCATCGTGCCCAAGCTCAATGAACTGCGCCAAAAGGGCGTGGTCATCGTGCGCAGCTCGCGCGTGCCGGCCGGCTTCGTGCTGCGCAATGCCGAGCAGCCCGATGACAAGTACGACTGGGTCGTCGCCCATGACCTGAACCCGCAGAAGGCGCGCCTGCTGGCCGCCGTGGCCCTGACCAAGACGCAGGACACGAAGCAGCTGCAGCGCATCTTCTGGGAATACTGATAGGCACCCCCTGAGGCGCTTGCGCGCCTTCCCCCCGTGGCACGGCGCCTCTCTACCCGCTTCGCGGGGGAGGGGGACGACAGCCTCGCTGCGGGGCGGCCCTTGCTTGCTGTCCCTTGCTTTGGGCCTCGTCGGTTTTTTGCGCTGCGCCCACATGGCCCGGTCCATTTTTGGCCGGGCCTTTTCTATTGCCGCTTCTTAGTTCGATGTGAACAGCGGGGTCAGGGGGCCTTGGGCGATGTGGCAGTGCGCCTGTTCGAGGGCCTGGGCGAAGGCGTCGGAGCGCAGGTAGGCGTATTCGACGGCGCGCTGGGCGCCTATGGCGTCGCCCTGGACGGGGCCGGTGGCGGGGTGGCACATCATGAGGCTGCCGGGCTGCAGCTGCGCCAGCCATTGGGCCATGTGGCGACCATAGCCTTCGGGCGTAGGCTGGTCGAAGGCGTAGACGCCGCCGAAGCCGTGGTTGAGCGGAACGCCCTGGCGGCGCAGGCGGCGGGTGGTGGTCCAGCCGCCCAGCAGGGCGATGATGGCGGCCTTGGGGTCGCGCCAGAGCTGGCCGGCCGGGGTGGTGGAGCGGACCCAGGGCAGGTCGTCGGCGTTGTCGCCATAGCGCTGGCGCAATTCCTGCACCAGCGCGGCGCGCACGCCGGGGAGCTGGTGCACGTGCTGGTGGCCGTCGATGAAGTCGGGAGCCATGCCCAGCGCGTCCTCGAAGGCGTCGAGCTGGCGGCGCCAGGCGTCGCGCATGGCGCCGCCGCCGAGTGCGCCGGCATAGGAGCGCGCAATCACGGCACCGATGCCGGCGACTGGCTGCAGGCCGTGGCCCTCGGTCAGGTTGAAGTGCAGGCCCAGCGACAGGCGCGGGCGCAGCGCAGGCAGGCGCCTGGCGGCCTGCCTCCAGTGCGGCGAGGTGGTCATGCAGCTGGTGGCCGACAGCCGGCCCTGCAGCGTGAGCTGCTCCACGGCTTCATCGACCAGGGGGTGCAGCGCATAGTCGTCGGCGCACAGGACGACGGTTCTGGCCAAGGCCTTCTCTCCGTTTTTGGCAGGTAGGGTGTTCATGAGGATTCCTTGCGGCCGGGGGCCGCAAAGGCCCAGAACTTGGCGAAGACGAAGGTGCCCACCGCCACCAGCACCAGCACCAGGGCCAGGCTCCAGAAATAGTGCCAGTGCAGCCAGTGCAGGGCCACCCAGTACAGCAGCTCGTTGGCCACGAAAGAGGCGCAGGCCACGGCGAAGTACTTGCCGGCCACGGCCCAGCCTTGCGCCCCGGCCTGCACGAAGGTGAACAGCGCGTGGCCGTTGTAGCTGACCACGAAGGCCACGAGAAAGGCCAGCACGTTGGCATGCAGCGGCGCCATGCCCACCCGTTGCACCAGCAGGGCGACCACGGCCAGGTGCGTGGCGGCCGCGCAGCCCCCTACCAGCACGAACTGCAGCGCCTGCGGCAGGCGGCGCAGCTGTGCGATCACATCGTGCATGGCTAGTCCCGTGGCGCCAGCGGGCTGCGGTCTTCGTCGCGCGCCAGCAGGTAGGTGGGGCGGCGCTTGACCTCGTCGTAGATGCGGCCGATGTACTCTCCCAGGATGCCGATGGACATCAGCTGCACGCCCGAAAACAGCATGATGCTGGCCGCCAGCGTGGGCCAGCCGTCCAGCGGGTTGCCGAAGATCAGCGTCTCCATGGTGATCCACAGGCCGTAGAGCAGGGCTGCCAGCGAGATGATCCCGCCCACCACGCTCCACACGCGCAGCGGCAAGGTGGTGAACGAGGTCAGTCCCAGCAGGGCCAGCGAGCCCAGGCGCCGGAAATTGAAGCTGGACGCGCCGGCCGTGCGGTCGGCTGGCACGAACGGCAGGGCCGCGGCCTTGAAGCCCACCCAGGCGTACAGGCCCTTCATGAAGCGGTGGCTCTCGGGCAGGGCCTTGAGCGCGTCGGCCACGCAGCGGTCCAGCCAGCGGAAGTCGCCGGCATTGGGCGGGATCTTCACCAGGTTGCCGGCATTCATGAGCCGGTAGAACAGGTTGGTGCCCACGCGCTTGGCGCCGCTTTCGGCGCCCCGGTCGGCGATCACGCCATAGACCATGTCATAGCCGGACTGCCACAGCTCGCACATCTGGGGCAGCATCTGCAGCGGATGCTGGAAGTCGGCGTCGATCAGCACCACGGCGTTGCCGCGCGCGTGGTCTATGCCTGCCGACAGCGCCGCCTCCTTGCCGAAGTTGCGCGACAGCGCCAGATAGCGCACGGGCAGTTCCTGGGCCATGCGCAGCGCGATCTCGTGCGTGGCGTCACGGCTGCCGTCGTTGACGACGATCAGCTCGTAGTCGGGCGTCAGCGTGCGCACCGTCGCGTCCAGGGCGCGCAGGAACGCCTCCAGGTTGCCCTCTTCATTGTGGGCTGGCACCACGCAGCTCAGCCGCAGCGGGGGGCGCGGCAGCATCCCCTTGGGAGCGGCCGGAGCAATGTCAGCATGCAATTCGGTCATAGGCCAGCATTGTCAGCGGGCTGGCTGCCCGCGCGCGGCAACACGTCAAAAACCGCATAGGCATAGGGACCGGGCCGAGGAAAACGCCAGCCCGAGCGTTGCACCGTAAGCACACGCGCCTCCTGCGGCAGGCCCAGCTTCGCCAGCCAGGCCTGCGCCTGCTGCTCGCAATCGCGCGATTTCGCGGTCGGGCCGGCCTCGCTGGCCACCGGGCCGCGCGGACACAGCAGCAGCCCGGGCTGCTGGCGCCAGTCCGGCAGCGCCAGCACGCGCGCATATTCGCTGTCGGGCAGGCCGGGAATGGTGCGCAGATGGGGCTGGGCATAGAAAGACAGCATGGCGTTTTCCGCCCAGTCGCCGCCCACCCACTGCAGCGGCTGCTGGGGGTGGCGCTGGTTCCAGGACAGCACGATGGCCTGCGCCGCATCGGCCGCAGGGCGGTAGTAGTCGGAGCCGCTCTTGCGCGCATTGCCCCAGCCCACGGCCAGCCCTATCACCAGCACCACGGCCATGCTCGGCCACCAGGAGCGGCGCAGCGCGGCCAGCGCGGCCTGCGTCACGGCAGGCGCCTCGGCATCCAGGTTGCGCAGCCACAGCAGCACGAAGGCATAGCCGATGGGAATGGCCCAGGGCGTGGACAGCTCCACCACGCCGGTGGCGCCAAAGCCCAGCGTCGCCAGCCAGGGCATGAGGGCCAGCCAGAACAGCGTGTCGCCGCGCCCCTGCCAGCACCAGCTGCGGCGCAGGAAACGCGCACTCCAGCGCAGCCAGCCGCCGCCTTGCTGGCGGGCCTGCATGAAGCCATACACCAGGCACACGGCCAGCCAGGCCGGCAGCCAGTAGAAGATGGGCGCCAGCGCAAAGCGCAGCACATAGCCCCACACCACCTGCCCGCCGCCCTGGTCCATGGCATAGCCCAGCGTCACCCACTGGTGGTGGGCAATCCAGGCCAGATGCGGCGCCAGCGCCAGGCCAAAGGCGGCCAGTGCCACGTAGGGCCGGGGTGTGAGCAGCCACTGGCGCCCTTCACGCACCAGGAAGATCGGCAGCAGGAAGCCGGCCAGGAACACGCCGCTGTAGTACTTGCTGAGCATGCAGGCGGCCGACACCACGCCCAGGGCCACGCTGAAGGCCACGCCGCGCGCGCCCTTTTCCTGCCAGCTGGCCAGCAGCAGGGCTGCCGCCCAGGGCCACAGGGACAGCAGCTGGCTGTTGGCGTTGAACTTGCCGGCCAGCGTCGTATACGGAAAGCACCACAGCAACAGGGCCGCGCCCAGCGGCGCCAGGCGCGCCAGCCCCAGGCGCCTGCCCAGCACGTAGACGCCCCAGATGCCCACGCCCACATTGGCATAGGACAGCAGGCGATAAAAGCCGTCGTTTTGCGGGAACACCATGAACCACAGGCCGACCACCCAGGCGAAGAACGGCGGATGCTTGTGCGTGCCCAGCTGCAGCGGCTGGGCCCAGGCATAGTTCTCCAGCATGTCGTGGTAGCCGTCCAGATTGCCATTGGCCAGCCAGGACACCAGGGCCCAGAGCAGGCAGGCCAGCGTCACCATCCACAGCAGGGCCGCGCCCGAGGGAGTGCCTGCCGGGGCAGCAGAGGAAGAGGATTTCATGCGATCCCGCCGGGGTGGTGAAAAAACATGGGCGCGATTGTAGAGAGCGCCGGGTCTCTCAGGTCATCAGCGCCACGGCGCCCGAGAAGCTCAGGAAGGCCAGCACCGTGGACACCAGGATGATGCGGGCCACGCGCCCGCCGTGCGCCCCGAAGCGCTCGGTCAGCAGCGAGACATTGCTGGCGCTGGGCAGCGCGGCCAGCAACACCAGGGCCACGAAGGCCTCCTCACCGAGCGGCAGGCCCAGCGCCATGGCAGCACGGGCCACGGCCCAGACCAGCAGCGGGTGGACCAGCAGCTTGGCCAGCGCAATGGGCACGTAGTCGCGCGCAGCCACGCGCTCGTGGCTGTTCATCTGCGAGCGCGCCAGCACGGCGCCAATGGTGAACAACGCCACGGGCGAGGCCGCACCCGCCAGCATGGCCACGGTGCGGTCGATGGGACCGGGCAGCGTCCAGCCTGCCGCCGAGGCCACGCCACCCAGCACGATGGCCCAGGGCATGGGATTGGCGGCCATGCCGGCAAACGCCCTGCGCAGCGCCACGGACACGCCATGCCCGCCCGGCAGCCCCAGGCGCGACAGCGCAATGCACAGCGAGGTGGTCACCACCATGTCGATGGCCATGGTGACGATGACCGGCCCGGCCGCACGCTCGCCCAGCAGCGCCACCAGCATGGGCACACCCATGAAGCCGGTGTTGGGAAAGGCCGCCACCAGCGCGCCAAAGGCCGCATCGTTCCAGCCCACGCGCCGCACGGTCAGCGCCACGGTGGCGCCCACCATCAGCAGCGCGCACAGCAGGTAGACCACGGAGACGCCCACGTCCAGCAGCTGGGCAATCGGCGTCTGCGCGCCAAAGCGGAACAGCATGCAGGGCAGCGCGAAATACAGCACGAAGGCGTTGAGCCCCGGTATCGCCGCCTGCGGCAGCACGCCACGCCAGGTGGCCGCAAAGCCGCAGGCCACAAGCGCGAAGAAGGGAAAGGTGATCAGCAGGACGGACAGCACGCGGCGATTCTGGCAGCAAGCCGGTGCCGCTGCTGCATGCCCGTGGCACCCCGGAGACGCAGGGCGAAAAATAGCCACCACGCTCCCATTGCCCCGCAAGGTCCGCCGCCTCCAGGGGGGGCCGCTTTTTGCCTCTGGGCGGCCCGGCGACAAAAAAAAACCTGCCGCAATGCGCTTGCGGCAGGCTGGAGCTCGGGGCGCGCGCGCTTACAGCGCCAGTTCCTTCTCGATGTCCTGCACCTTGCGGCGGGCCAGCGCCAGGTTGGAGCGGCTCTTGTCCAGCACCAGGTAGAAGAACACGCCTTCATGCGAGGCCACGGGCCGGATGATGTGGTACTGGTGCGTCAGGGTGATCAGGATGTCGTCGATGGCATCGTCGAGCTTGAGCATGCGCATGGTCTTGAGCTTGGCGCGCACCACCTCGGTGTTGCCGGCGGCGGCAAGCTCCATGTCGAGGCCGGAGCCCGCGCTGCCCATGAGCATGCCGCTGGTGCTGTCCACCAGGGCCGCGCACAGAGCGCCATCGACGCCCAGCAGGCTGTTCAGAGAATCATGTATCGAAGCCATATGCCACCTTTTTTGAAATCAAGGGTGGGCGGGACGGAGGATCCGCCACGCCCGTTCCTCGGGGAAGAAAAATGCATAGCGGACAGGATCAGGTACCGGCCATTTCGGAGGCCAGTTCGCCAGCCGCCCACAGCGCGCGCCCCAGCAAGGCGCTCTGGTCGACCACCATGCACAGGATGGCCGGATGGCTGCCGCCCACGGCCTGGAACAGCACCGTGCCCAGTTCGGTCTCGAAGGTCAGGCGCCGGCAGGACTTGTGGCCGATCTCGGTGGCCACGGCCCTGGCCATGGCCATGAGCGAGCCCGCCATGGCCGACAGGCGCTCCGTCGGCAGTTCGCTCCTGACCCGCAGGGAAGTGATTTCGAAGCCGTCAGGCGTGCACAGCAAGGCGATGTGCACGCCCTCCAGGGGCGCCACCACGCGGCGGAGCACATCGTTGCCAGCTTCGATCAGAGAGGGAGGAATCCGGGGAAGCGTTGGTGTCTTCATGCCTGACTTTGCAAGGAAAGCAAGGAAACGAGCACCCCCAGCGCATCCAGCAACTGCTGCCGGTCACGGGGGTCCGCCTGGATGACAGGCACTATACCGTGGCCTCTGTCCGCCAAGGCGCTGCTGAATGCTTCCTGCTGTTGCTCGCTGGCATCGCGGCAACTGACCACCACCACCAGGGGCTCGGATTCCAGGGAGGCGATCTCGGCCAGGCACCGCGCCGCGTAGTCCAGTGCCTGGGCATCGCCGACATCCACCATCAGCAGCACGCCCACCGAGGCATTGAGCACCCAGCGGCGCACGAAGTCGAAGCGTTCCTGCCCCGGGCTGCCCACCAGTTGCAGCCGCTCTCCCCCGCCCAGGTCGATCTGGCCGAACTCGGCACCCACCGTGGTGAATTCCTTGGAATGGGCGGCCTGGTCCAGATTGGGCACATCCGCCGCCGCCATCAACGCGCCACACAGGCTGCGCAGCGCCGTGGTCTTGCCTATGCCCATGGGCCCCACCAGGCTCACCCGTACCAACCCCGCAGCAGGCTGCGCGCTCATCCACAGGCTCATGCCACTCCTCCACGCCGTATCCAGCCGGCCAGCTTCTGCACCCACTGGCGCGGCAGCCCGGCCACCGTGGCAGGCGCCTGTGCGCGGCCGCGGCCCAGCGGCGGGAGATCGTCTTCGCGCGCAGGCCGCAGGCTGCACTCCAGCAGGCTGCGCAGCCGGGGGTGGCGCAGCAGTTGGGCCACGGCGCTGGCCTGCATGCCGCTGTGCTCGCACAGCAGGGCCACTTCCATGGGGCCACGGCACAGCATGGCCAGGGCCCTCAGGCATTCGGAGCTGTTCCACGGCGCTGGCAGCGCCACCCAGGCCTTGAGCTGGAAGCGGTAGCGGCAGTCCTCGTCCTGCTGGGACAACTCGTCCAGCGCACGCGCCAGGGTCTGGGAGGACGCCACCTGCTGGCGCACCGTCCAGTCCATGAGGAAGACCGCCGCCCGGTCCAGCATGTCGATCAGGTCGGACAGCGTGAAGTCCAAGTCCAGGTAGGTGGCCCATCGCTGGGGCGTGCGCCCCAGGTGCTGGCCCTGGGGCACGCCGCCCACATAGACCACGCAGGGCATCCACACGGCGGCTTCGGGCACGGGCAGGCTGCCATCGACGACCAGCACCTGGGCGCTGACCAGAGGCACCTGGCGCCAGCCCCGCAGCGACTTGCGCGAGGCCACGGAGAACAATGCCTCGAAGCGCTGCCTGAGTACGGGGGACCACAGTTCGGCAGCCAGGCCGATCTCCTCCTTCGCTCGAGTCATCTTCACCACCTCACCGGAGAGAAACGGGACATAGGAAAAACGTATTCACCACGGAAATTCCATTGGCTCACGCTAATATTGTCGATAGTTTTTACACATTGCTCACAAAAAACAATGTGAATTTTTATTCCGATGGTGTTAGGCCACACATCCGTGCACCGGCCCCTCACAGGGATTGGTAGCCGTTTTCCAGGGGTGCTTACATATGGCAGGGCGGCCCCGGTGCCCGAAGCGGTATGCTCCCGCTTCCCTCACTTTCACGCCTTTCCCCGCGCAACGCATCCATGTCCGCAGGACTCAATCTGGCCCAGCTCCAGGCCGTCCACTACACCGAAGGCCCCTGCCTGGTCCTGGCCGGCGCGGGCTCGGGCAAGACACGCGTGATCACGCACAAGATCGGGCGCCTGATCGAGATGGGCATGGCGCCGCGCCGCATCGCCGCCATCACCTTCACCAACAAGGCCGCGGCCGAAATGCGCGAGCGCGCGGCCGGCCTCATCGGCCGGCAGGCCAAGGACGTGCTGGTCTGCACCTTCCACGCCCTGGGCGTGCGCATGGTGCGCGAGGACGGCCATGTGCTGGGCCTCAAGCCCCAGTTCAGCATCCTGGACGCCGACGACGTGACGGGCATCCTCAAGGACTGCTCGGGCGGCACCACCGACCTGGCCACGGCACGCCAGTGGCAGTGGACCATCAGCAACTGGAAGAACGCCGGCTGGGACAGCCGCAAGGCCCTGGCCATGGCCCAGGACGACAACGAGCGCAGCACGGCGCTGATCATGCAGCGCTACGAAGAGCGCCTGACCGCCTACCAGAGCGTGGACTTCGACGATCTGATCGGCATGCCCATGCGCCTGCTCAAGAACCATATCGAGGTGCGCGAGAAATGGCAGCGCCTGCTGGGCCACGTGCTGGTGGACGAATACCAGGACACCAACGCCACGCAGTACGAACTGCTCAAGATGCTGGTGGGCAGCCGCGCCCACTTCACTGCCGTGGGCGACGACGACCAGAGCATCTACGGCTGGCGCGGCGCCACGCTGGACAACCTCAAGAAGCTGCCGGTGGAGTTCCCGCAGCTCAAGGTGATCAAGCTGGAGCAGAACTACCGCTCCACCTCGGCCATCCTGCGCGCTGCCAACAACGTCATCCAGCCCAACCCCAAGCTCTATCCGAAGACACTGTTCTCGGAGCTGGGCGAGGGCGAGCCCGTGCGCATCGTGGACTGCGACACCGAGGAGCACGAGGCCGAGCGCGCCGTCGCCCGCATCCAGAGCCTGCGCGCGGCCAGCAACCCGCCGCCGGACTGGAAGGATTTCGCCATCCTCTACCGCGCCAACCACCAGGCCAAGCCCTTCGAGAAGGCACTGCGCAAGGCCAGCATTCCCTACAAGGTCTCGGGCGGCACCAGCTTCTTCGACCGCGCCGAGATCAAGGACCTGTGCGCCTGGTTCCGGCTGTGGATCAACAACGACGACGACCCCGCCTTCCTGCGCGCCATCGGCACGCCCAGGCGCGGCATAGGCCACACCACGCTGGGCAAGCTGGGCGAGTTTTCCTCGCAGCACAAGCTCAGCATGTTCGGCGCCCTGTTCGCCCACATGCTGGAAGCGGCCCTGCCCAAGAAGGCGCATGACAGCCTGCTGGAGTTCGGCCGCTACATCAACGACCTCGAATACCGCGCCCGCCACACGCTGGGCGCCGAGCAGTCGCGCGGCTTCATGCTCGACTGGCTCAAGGAGATTGGCTACGAGCAGTACCTCTACGACAGCGAGGACAGCGAATCGGTCGCCGCCGCGCGCTGGAGCAACGTGCTGGAGTTCTGCGACTGGATGGCCCAGCGCGCCGGCGGCCAGATCGAGGATGCGGCGGGCACGACCACGCACACCGAGGTCAAGAGCCTGCTGGAAGTGGCGCGCAACATCGCCCTGCTGTCCACCATCAGCGAGCGCGAGAAGGAGCAGGACATGGTCATCCTGTCCACCCTGCACGCCTCCAAGGGCCTGGAATGGCCGCATGTGATGCTGGTCGGCGTGACCGAGGGCATGCTGCCCTTCAAGCTCGACGACGACAACGGCCGCCAGCAGAAGGTCAGCGACGAAACCGCCCAGCGCCTGCAGGAAGAGCGCCGCCTCATGTACGTGGGCATCACGCGCGCCCGGCGATCGCTGGCCGTGAGCTGGACCAAGCGCCGCAAGAAGGGGCGCGAGATGGTCTCCACCCTGCCCAGCCGCTTCATCAAGGAAATGGGCCTGGACGCCGCCACCTCGCGCGAGGACCCGCGCGAGAAGCTGCGCCAGCTGCGCGCCGAGTTCGCGCTCAAGGCGCAGCAGTCCACGCCCGCCGACTCCTGATCCCAGAAAGACACCGCATGCGTTTTTACCGCCCCGCTCTCAGCCTGGCGCTGGTGGCCGCGACCGCCGCCTGCTCCAGCACGGCCCTGCAGACCACCGTCCCGGCCACTGCTCAGGCCTCGCCCAAGGCCGCCCGCGCTGCCGCCACCCTGCCACACGCCCCATGCCCCGGGGACGAGGAGATGAAGGACAGCCAGCTGCAGGGCGAATGGACGGGAACCGTAGAAGGCCAGTCCCAGCCCGTGCGCCTGCAGCTGGGACCGCACCCCCAGTGGAAGGGCAACGTCAAGGGCACGATCGCGCGCGGCGCAGACACCCGGCCCATGGTCGGCGACGTGGCCGATGACCACATCACGCTGGAAGAAAGCGCCGACGGCAAGCGCATCACCGCCACCTGGCTGGGCGATGTCGTCGAAGGCAGCTGCGCCCGCGAGATCCGCGGCAACTTCATCGAGGGCGACGATGCGGCGCCCCGGCCCTTCGTGCTGCGCAAGCTGGCACCCTGAATGGCCTTGGCCTGCACGCAAGCCCTCTTTCCCTCCCCTTTTTCGCTCTCCCCTTCACTGGACCCAAGCCATGACGACTCCTACACACCTGGATCGCCGCAAGCGCCTGCGCCGCACGCCGAACACCCTGCAGTGGGCCCTGGCCATGGGGCTGGGCGCCACGCCCTGGCTCGGCGCCCAGGCGCAGGCCGCGCCCCGCCCCCTGTCCGAGGACGCATGGCGCCAGTGCGCCGCCACCACGGACAACCAGTCCCGCCTGGCCTGCTTCGACACCTGGGCACAGCAGCAGCAGCCGCTGACCGCGCCGCCGGCCACCGGCTGGAGTGCTCCGGCCGCCAGCGCTGCAGCCGATCCTGGCGCCCTGCCCGCGCCCGCGCCCGTGGTGACGGCCGACAGCGGCCAGGGCCTGGCCCTGCCCACCACCCCCACCAACGGCGGCTGCCGCGACCCGCGCTACAGCGAACTGTCGCGCTACTTCGAACTGGAACCGGGCAGCGACTGCGGCACCTTCAGCTTCCGCGGCTACCGGCCCATGTCCGTGTCCGTGGTGACGGCCGACCATGTCAACCGGCAGCCCACCACGCCAGGCAAGGATCCTGCGCAGTCGCAGCCCTACAAGACCGAGGAAATGCGCGTGCAGCTGTCGGTGCGCACCAAGGTCGCCCAGGGCCTGCTGACCAGCAGCACCTCGGCGGGCAAGGACTCGCTGTGGGTCGGCTACACCCAGCAGTCGTACTGGCAGCTGTTCAGCCCCGCCATCTCGCGGCCCTTCCGCAACACGGACCACGAGCCCGAGATCTTCTACGTCTACCCCACCGATGCCCGGCTGCCCTTCGGCTGGCGCTGGCGCTACAGCGGCGTGGGCCTGGTGCACCAGTCCAACGGCCAGAGCGATCCGCTGTCGCGCAGCTGGAACCGCTGGTATCTGATGACCGGCTTCGAGCTGGACAACCGCTGGCAGCTGCACGCCAAGGCCTGGCAGCGCATCCGCGAAAGCGCCGAGCACGACGACAACCCGCGCATCCAGGACTACATAGGCCGGGGCGAGGTGAAACTGGGCTGGAACGTCAATCCGCAGAACTATCTGGGCTTCACGGCACGCGGCTCGCTGGGCCAGGGGCGCGGCTCCGGCCGCATCGAATGGCTGCGCACCCTAGGCGAAGGATGGAACGGTGGCAAGAGCAATTTGCGCCTGCATGTCCAGCTTTTCAGCGGATACGGTGACAGCCTGATCGATTACAACTACAAGCGCACCGTGCTCAGCGTGGGCTTCAGTCTTCTGGACTTCTAGAAGACCGGCCTCGCGGGGCACGCTTTGCCGCTTGCCCTTCGCGGGGAAGCCCCCGCCCCGCCGGCTGCATTGCCAGCGGCCGGGGCCATGCGTCAGAATGCACCGATGCCCCGGGCCTTTTCAGGCAGGCCCGGAAACCCGCCCCAGAACGAACCGCGGAGGTCCGCCATGGATTTGCAATACCAGCTCAAGGCCGGCAGCTACTGCCTGTACGACATGCGCGAGACGCCCAGTGCCATCACGGGCGAGCGCCGCTGCCGGCTCAGGACCGAGCTGGTGGCCATTGCCTTCGACCTGGTCACGGGCCAGGTCCATGAGCATGGCTCGCCCACGCGCATCCATGCCTGGGCGCTGTGCATGCGCAGGCGGCTGCGCGCGGCCGGCGACTGGGACCAGGCCGACAGCATCGTCGTGGTCTCCGGCCCCCTGCCGGTGGACGAGATCAACAAATGCCTGGGCATACGCGGCTACTGCCGCCGCATGTTCCAGCGCCTGGCCAGCCTGCCGCACGGCAAGCTGCAACCCCACGCGCATGCGCACGCTCATGGTGCCTACGGCGCCCATGCGGGCCGGCACCAGTCCCATCAGGGCCAGCAACGGCGGGCCGCCTGAAAGCCCGCGCTCGCGGAACCACCTCACTCGGGACCGAGGTCCTCTTCCCCCTCTTCATCGCGCGGCTCGGCATGCTTGACGATGGTCACCGGCAGCCGGCTGTTGCGCGCCACCTCGCGCGAGACCGAGCCGATCAGCACGCGCCGCAGGCCGCCCTGGCCCAGTGCGCCGATGATGATCTGCTCGCAGCCCGTGCTCTCGGCAATGTCGGCCAGCGCGGCGGCGGGCTCGCCCAGGCCGATCTCCACCTCGTAGGAAATGCCGGCCGCCCGCACCAGGGCCACGGCCGGCGCCACCAGGTGCATGCCGGCGTCCACGCTGGCGGCGGCGATCATGTCCGAGTCCTGCGTGGCCAGCTCGAACAGCGAGGCCTCCTGCTGCACATGGGCCAGCACGAAATGGGCCTGCAAACCCTGGCGCACCAGCGAAATCGCGTGGTGCACGGCGTCCAGCGAGGGCTCGGACCCATCGACGGCAATCATGATCTTCAGCATGCGGACCTCCTTCTTCTGATGAATGGCGAATCACGGTCCGTTCCAGTGTAGACCCCGCCAGGCCATGCCGGACTGGCGCGGGGGGCAGTCCCGGCCCGTCCCACACGCTCACGCGGCCATCTGGGACAATGGAGGGCTATGCTGCAATTCGACCTGCTCAAGACCGATCCCTCCAGCCACGCACGCCGCGGCCAGCTCACGCTCAACCACGGCGTGGTGCAGACACCCATCTTCATGCCCGTGGGCACCTATGGCACCGTCAAGGGCGTGATGCCGCGCAGCCTGCAGGAGATGGGCGCGCAGATCATCCTGGGCAATACCTTCCACCTGTGGATGCGCCCGGGGCTGGACATCATGCAGAGCTTCGGCGGCCTGCACGGCTTCGAGAAGTGGGACAAGCCCATCCTCACCGACTCGGGCGGATTCCAGGTCTGGAGCCTGGGCGCCATGCGCAAGATCACCGAGGAAGGCGTGCACTTCGCCAGCCCGGTCAACGGCGACAAGCTGTTCATGTCGCCCGAAGTCAGCATGCAGATCCAGACCGTGCTGAACTCGGACATCGTCATGCAGCTGGACGAATGCACGCCCTACGAGACCAACGGCCACAAGACCACCGAGGCCGAGGCACGCAAGAGCATGGAGATGAGCCGCCGCTGGGCCAAGCGCTCCAGCGACGAGTTCCAGCGCCTGGGCAACCCCAATGCGCTGTTCGGCATCGTGCAGGGCGGCATGTACGAGAACCTGCGCGAGGAATCGCTGCAGGCCCTGGTCGAGATGGACTTCCCCGGCTACGCCGTGGGCGGCGTCTCGGTGGGCGAGCCCAAGGACGAAATGCTGGCCATCATGGCCCACACGCCCCACCGCCTGCCGGCCCACAAGCCGCGCTACCTGATGGGCGTGGGCACGCCCGAGGACCTGGTGCAGGGCGTGGCCGACGGCGTGGACATGTTCGACTGCGTCATGCCCACGCGCAATGCGCGCAACGGCACCATCTTCACGCGCTATGGCGACCTGAAGATCCGCAATGCGCGCCACAAGACCGACCACCAGCCGCTGGACCCCAGCTGCACCTGCCATGCCTGCGCAGGCACCAGCGGCGTGAGCTGGGAGCAAGGCGGGCGCGACGGCTTCTCGCGCGCCTACCTGCACCACCTGGACCGCTGCGGCGAGATGCTGGGCCCCATGCTCACCACCATCCACAACCTGCACTACTACCTGAACCTGATGCAGGAAGTGCGCAATGCGCTGGAGGCGGGCAACTTCACTGAAATGCGCGCACGCTTCAAGGCCGAGCGCGCCCGGGGCGTCTGACGCCCCGCAGCCGATCGTTCAGGTCACTCAGGTGGCCAGGGTCGCTCAGGTCGCCAGGGTCGCTCAGGTCGCCAGGTCCTTGAGCGACCAGGATACGCCGGTCTCGAAGCCGGCGCGCATCTCGTCGGCCACGCGCTCCAGCTCGTCCAGAAACAGCCGCATGGCGGCTGCCTTGGTGTAGCCGATGCGCTGGTACAGGCAGCCGGGCAACTGCGCACCTGCGTCGTGCAGGGGCCGCCAGAGCAGGCGGCCGGCCGCCACATCCTCGGCCACGTTGTCGGGCACCAGGAATCCCAGGGCCGTGCTGCCGGCCACCAGGCGCCGCACCATGGGCACGGAGCTGGTCTCCACCAGCGGCCGCTGCTGGTGCAGGGCCGCGCTGTCCATCTGCTCCAGCATGCTGCGCAGCTCCATGCCCGGCGCCATCAGGATCAGCGGATAGTCCACGCAATCGCGCAGACGCAGCAGGCGCGGCTCGGTGGCCAGCGGATGGCCGGGGGCCATCACCGCGCCCAGCGGCTGGGGCCAGGCGCGCACCTCCTGCACGCCGGGCGGCGGCGGGCGGCGCAGGCAATAGGCCACATCGATCTCGCCCTGCGCCACGCCGCGCAGCAATTCTTCGCCCGTGCCCGATCGCACGCTGAAGGTGATGCCCGGATAGCGCCCGTGCAGGCTGGCGATCACCAGCGGCAGCAGGTACTCGGCCGTGGCATGGGACACGCCCACGCGCACATGGCCCCGGCGCAGGGCGCGCAGGTCCTCCACCTGGACCAGCGCGTTGTCGAAGTCACGCTGGCTGCGCCGCACGGCCGCCAGCATCAGCTCCCCGGCCGTTGTCAGCTGCATGCCGCGCGGCAGGCGGTCGAACAGCGGCACGCCGACCTGGGCCTCCAGATTGAGGATTTGCTGGTTCACGGCGGCCGCCGTCAGGTGCAGCGTGACGGCGGCCTTGCGCACCGAGCCACGACGCGCCACCTCGTCAAAACAGCGAAAGGCCTGGGAGATCGCGGGCATGGCGCGGAGTGTAAATTTTTATCTGACACCTCATCCAAAACAAACAGCTATTCCTGACGCTTGCGACTGCCTAGAGTGGCACTCATTCCCGGCCTCCCTTGAAAGCAGCCCATGGCAAGCACCGTAGACCAAGTCACCCAGCGCCGACGCGGCGTCGGACTCATCGCCCACGACACCGCCCTCTCGGCCGGCGGCTACACCCTGATCGCGCCGCAGACGGCCGACGGCCATGTCTACCTGGTGGACATCGAAGGCCGCGTGGTCCATGAATGGAAGCTGCCCGTGCGCGCGGGCCGGCACGCCGTGATCCTGCCCAACGGCAACCTGGGCTACAACGGCAACCACCCACGCTCGCCCGATCGCTATGCGCCGTGGTCCATGTGGCATGGCGGTGATTTCTACGAGGTCACGCCGCAGGGCGAGATCGTCTGGCGCCACGAGGACCCGGACCACCACCATGACGCGCAGTGGCTGCCCGACGGCCACCTGCTCTATGCCGCCTGCGCACCCGTGCCTGCGGGCTTTGCCGAGCGCGTGCCCGGCGGCACCGCGCACGGGCCCGGCGAAACGATGTACGGCGACGTGATCCGCGAAGTGGACCGCAGCGGCCGCCTGGTCTGGGAGTGGAAGGCCTGGGAGCACCTGGCGCCCGAGGACTTCCCGATTCACCCGGGCTTCGGCCGCTACCACTGGCCGCTGGTCAACGGCCTGGGCACGAGGGCCGACGGCAGCGTGCTCATGAGCCTGCGCACCACCTCCGGCATCATCGCCGTGGACAAGGCCAGCGGCGCGGTGACGCTGCACATTCCGCCCTCCGTGGTCTCGCACCAGCATGCGCCCGTGGCGCTGGACAACGGCCATATCCTGGCCTTCGACAATGGCAACTTCCGCGAAGGCGCCCACGTGGCCTTCTCGCGCGTGGTCGAGATCGATCCTGCCGATCACCGCGTGGTCTGGAGCTACCAGGACGAGATGGTCAACGCCTTCTACACCGCCTTCATGGGCAATGCCCAGCGCCTGTGGAACGGCAACACCCACATCACCGAATCGGCCACAGGCCGGCTCTTCGAAGTCACGCCAGCGGGGGAAGTGGTCTGGGAATACATCCTGCCCTGGTTCGCCGAGTACCCCGATGCCGCGGCACGCCGCACCGGCCCCGGGCGGCTCAACAGCGTGTTCCAGACCTGGCGCTACCACGCGGACCAGCTGCCCTGGCTGGGCGCCGCCGGGAGGCTGGCATGAGCCTCAACCGCAGGCAACTGGCGGCCTGGATGCTGGGCACGCCCTGGCTGTCACCGGCAGCCCGGGCGTCCACGGCTGCCGCCGACGCCTGGCCTGGCCAGCCGCTGACCGTGGTCGTGCCCTTTTCGCCGGGTGGCAGCGTGGACGTGGCCGCGCGCCTGGTCATGCCGCGCCTGGCGGAGCGGCTGCGCCAACCCGTGGTCATAGAAAACACCGTGGGCGCCTCGGGCACCATCGCCACCCAGCGGGTGATCAAGGCCCGGCCGGACGGGCATACCGCGCTGTTCGGCGTGGCCAGCTGCGTGCTCATCGCGCCGCTGGTGTCGCCAGAGCGCTTCCGGTATGACGGCCTCAGGGAACTGCTGCCCGTGGCGCCCGTGGCCTCTTCGGCCTTCGTGCTGGCAGGCCGCCCCGACCTGCCGGCCACCACGGCGGCCGAGCTGGTGCAGCTGTCGCGCCAGCAGCCGGGCCGGCTGACCGTGGGCACCGATGGCGTGGGCACCAGCCTGCACCTGACCGCAGAAATGCTCCAGCAACAGGCCGGCCTGTCTTGGACGCATGTGCCCTACAAATCCGGCCCGCAGGCGCTGACCGAGCTGGCGGGCGGGCAGATCGACCTGGCCGTGCTGCCCGTGGCCCTGGTCCAATCCTTCGTGCGCGAGGGCAAGCTGCGTGGCCTGGGGGTGACTTCGCGCCAGCGGGCCGCCACCTTGCCGCACACTCCCAGCCTGTCGGACACGGCGGTCTGGCAGGCGTTCGATGTCGAAGCCTGGCAAGGCCTGCTGCTGCCGGCCCGCACCGATGCCCGCATTGCCGAGCGCCTGGCCCGCGAGACCGCCGCCGTGCTGGCCGAGCCGGATCTGGTGCGCAAGCTCGCCGAGGCCGGCTTCAAGCCCATGGCCATGGAGCAAGGCCGGTTCATTGCCCACCTGGAGCGGGAGAGAAAGCTGCTGGAGGCCACGGTGCAGGCTGCCCGCATCCACGGCACGGGCTGATGCGGCCGGCGTGGCCGCGGTGCAGCGCCGGTGCGGCCCCGGTGCCGCTGATACCGCTGGAGCAGCCGGCCAGGCCCTACTGCATGGAGCCGGGCACGGAAAATGAGAAGCGAGCCATCTGCACCAGGGTCCGGCCCCGGGTCAACAGGTAGGAATGCGAGGGGGACAGCGCGCGCGGATGCAGCCTGAAGAAGGCCTTGCCGCCCCAGCGCTGGCCAACCATCTCGAACTCCGAGCCTTCCAGGCGGCAGCCCACCTGCAGGCCGGGCGCAGGCTCATGGGTGAGGGAAGACAGCTGCGACAGGCGCAGCATCGCATCGGGCTCGGGCAACACGGTGCTTTCGGCACTGCCATCGACATGCTCCACATGCACGGACCGGCCCGCCAGGGCATTGCGCGGATAAACAATCTCCAGCCCCGCCCGTCCACCGTGCAGGCCGTGCTGAAAGCCCCCTTCAACGCCGCCCCGGGCGCGCGCCCAGGCCGTGAAATCCAAACCACGCGCCGAACCCACGATGCGCACGCGCCAGGCCAGGCCCAGGCCCTCGCAGTCCACCGCCGTTTCGTAGGAAACCTCGAAGCGGCCGGATTCCTCGCGCAGGCTCAGCTCGCCGTTGCCCTGCACGCACCGGTCCGCCTGCTCATCACGCACCACAAAGGCAAGAGAGCGCAGGATCTCCACGCCCCCGTAGCGGACCCTGCGCAGGCCGCCATCGGCCAGTTCAGCGCTGAGCGGGCCGGCCTGCAGCTGGCGGTTGCTGGACGACAAATGCCCGTTCCAGCCTTGCACGGAGCCCGCGATGCCGGTGGTGGCCGCAGGCCCGTTTGCAGCGATGTTTCCGGCAATGACCCCGGAAGTTTCAGCGATCCATTGATCCATATGCGCACCCCAAGCCCGTCCTGGGCATGGGTGCCGATGCTATGGACGATCGATGCGGATGAATAACGATGTTTTCTGGCACTCGTCGTGAGCTGCACTCACAAGCCGTCAGGCCGGCGAGCCGCTCGCCGTGCCTGTTGCGGCTCCAGCACGGTGCAGTTGCGGCCCTGGGCCTTGCCACGGTACAGCGCAGCATCGGCACGGGCAATGGTCGCCTCCACCGACTCCCCTGCGCGGTACTGCGCGGCACCCAGCGTGCAGGTGACGCGGGCGCCCTCGCCCAGGGTCTGCGCCCACGGGGCTTCGGCAATGCGCAGGCGCAGGCGCTCCAGCAGTTCGCTGGCCTGGGCCAGGTCGGTGTCGGGCAGAACCAGCAGGAATTCCTCACCGCCATAGCGGCCCACTCCATCGGCGCTGCGCAGCTGCGACTTCAGCAGCGTGCCGAAGGCGCGCAGCACGCGGTCGCCGCCCTCGTGGCCGAAGCTGTCGTTGATGCGCTTGAAGTGGTCTATGTCCAGCAGCGCCACGCACAGCACCGTGCCACGGTCGTGGGCGGCGGTGCGCACCTCGTGCAGACGCTCGATCACGCCCCGGCGGTTGCTGACGCCGGTCAGGTCGTCATGGCGCAGCAGGGCCTCGATCTGTGCCAGCGCCGTGGCCAGCTTGTCATTGGCGATGCCCAGCCGGTACTGCATGCTGCGAAAGAAGGTGGCCTGCACGCTGCAGCGCACCACGGCACCGAGCACCACGCCGAAGGCCAGCAACTGGCCTGCAGCCGTATCCGTGGTCATGCGCATCAATGGCCCACGCCAGAGAATGATGGCCGCCACGGCGATGAGCGTGCCTATCCAGGTCAGCCAGAAGCTGGTGCGGCTGCGCGCGAGGAAACCGTCGGCGCTGAAGGCGATCAGCATCACCATGGACTGGAACGCCAGCGCAGGCGCGGCCATGACCATGCCCAGCACGCCGATGATGGACACCAGCTGGTGCGTGAGGAACATGCCGGGATCGCGCAGCCTGTGGCACCAGTCGCTGGCATAGGCCCAGGTGATGAAGCCCATGCCCGCCGCCACCCACAGGCCATAGCCCAGCACCACGGCCCAGGGCGCATAGCCGGCCCAGGCATGGCCCAGGAACAGCAACAGCGCATAGATATGGCTGACCAGCACGGAGATGTGCAGTTGCCAGGTGCGGCGTTTCCAGCGCTCCAGGTGCAGCGCTTCGTCCACCAACGGCGACGCCGGCTTCGGCCCCCACAGGAGACGGTCCGGGAAATTCCGAGAAATGGAGGAAAGCACGGGCATGCGATGAAGCGCGGCGGGCCGGCGGCCCTCATGGGCGCCCATTGTGACCGCATCCGGGAAATCCCGGGGATTGCATCCTTCTCGCCTAGGAAGTCCGCGGCGGCCGCACGTCCTCGGCCACCACGATCTGGTTGCGCCCGCAGGCGCGGCCGTGCGCGAGGGCCGCTTCGGCACGCTGCACCAGCCGCTCCGAGGTTTCGCCCGCCTGGAACTCCGCCACGGCCAGGGTCAGGGTCAGCGGGTCCTTGTCGGGGTCGGGTATGGGCTTCTCGCTCCAGTGCTGCTGGCGCACGCCCTCGCGCACGCGCTGCAGCGCCCAGACGGCCTGGACGGAGGCGGTATCCGGCATCACCAGCATGAAGGTGTCATCACGGTAGCGGCCTATGCCGTCCACCGTGCGCAGGTGCGTGACCAGCAGGCCGCTGAGCATGAGCAGCACCCGGTCCTGCAGCGATGGCCCCTTGTGCGCCGGGTGCACGCCCACGCGCTCCACCCAGGGGTCCAGTTCCAGCAGCACCACGCAAAACGGTTCGGGCTTGCGCGCATGGCGCTCGCGCAGGCCATCGACGACATCCATCAATCGCGAGTAATTGGCCACGCCGGTCAGCGTGTCGCGCCCCGTGGGCAGTTGCAGCGCGCCCACGCGGGTCTGCAGCTGCTGCACATCGTCGGCCAGCTGGCCGCAGTAGCTGGACAGCTGCGCCAGTTCCTCGGTGTACTGGCGCTGCATGCGGCTCAGTGCCTGCCACAGGGCCAGCGCATGCACGGCCAGCGGCAGCAGCACGCTGGCCAGCCACAGAATGCGCACGGCGACCGAGCCGGGTGCCATCTGCGGCATGGGCCTGGCCACCACCACGGCACAGAGCATGGCCAGCATGGCGCACAGCAGCACGATCTGGCCCGCAGGCAAGTGCAGCGCCTGCTCGCGCTCGCCATCCCAGGGCAGCCAGGCGACGGCGGCCAGCCACAGCAGGGCAGAGGCCCAGGCCAGGGAGGGCTGCCAGGCCGCCAGCAGCAAGGCCATCGTGGCCTGTATCCAGCCGTGGCCGCGCAGCGTCCGGGTCAGCGGCAGGCCGGCTGCATGGCAGCGCCAGACCCAGGCCATGCCGACCAGGGCCGACAGCGCGGCATAGGCCGCCCAGGCTTTCCATGAAGAAGGGCCGGCCAGCACATGGCCGGCCAGCAGGGCAGCCCCCACGGCCCAGGCCGCCAGGGGAAGAAGATGGGCGGACGCGCCGGCCGGTGGGTGGGCGGGTTGCTCCGGCGTGTGTTGTGGGGGATCCGGCAGCTGGCGTGACATGGCATCCTCGCTGAAGACATCTGCGCCCCGGCCGAGCGCGCAAGCCATGGTGTACCACAACCCCGCGCAGCTTCAAGGGTCTTGCCGGCCCCGGCCGACACCGCCACGGCCGCCGCCAGGGCCGCTTCAGGCGGGGGTCAGGCGGGCTCAGCCAGACTCAACCCGGTGCCGGCCCGGCCTCCTGCACGGGAGGCACGGGAGGCACGGCAGGCGCAGCAGACGTGGAAGGCAGCACGGCTCCCGGCTTCCTGCGGTTGCCATCGGCCTGCGTGCCGCAGCTGTGGCAAAAGTGCACAAAGGCGCTCTTGCGGGTATTGCAACTGCCGCAGCGGTCGAACAGGCCTATGCCGCAGTGGGGGCAGAAATCGATGGCGCCGTCCTTCAGGTCCACGGGGCGCTCGCAGCCCGGGCATAAGCCCTTGGCCAGGCGGGCCAGGGCCACGTCGTAGCCCAGTTCCTGGCGCCGCTGCGTCTCGGGCAGTGACTCCTGCTGCTTTTGCCGCTCCAGGTAGCGGTTCAGGCCCAGGATGGCAGCGCGCCCCAGCAGCACCGTCACCACGATGCCGACCACATAGCGCACGTAGCCCCCGTAGTCGGGCAGGTAGGGCACGAGTTCGACGAAGAAGGCGAACAGCGCAAAGAAGATGAAGCCCCAGACAAAGGGCCACCAGGTGCTCTTGCGTTGCTTTGCGAACAGCCAGCCGGCCACCAGCAGCAGGGGCAGGGTCAGCGCCAGGCGGTAGAGGAAGACGCGCAGCTCGATGGCGCGCATCTCCTTGCGCCAGGCCTCCATGGCACCGTCGCGCAGGCCGTCCCACTGGCGGTTGGCCGCGTCCAGGCGCTGGCGTGCCTGCAGGCTGGCGTCCTGCAGCCGCTCCACGGAGGCGCGTGCGGTGTTCTCTTCCTGCTTGATGGCATCCAGCGCCTGGGTGCGCGACAGCAGCTCGCTGTCCTGCTCGGGCCGGGCCGTGGCGCGGCGCGTGGCCACCCAGTTGTCGAAGGTCTCGCGCGCCGAGCGGTAGCGCGACTGCGCGGCCTGGTACTTGAGGCGTGCGTTCTGCAGCGCCGTTTCCGCCTTGTCGTGATCGGCATCGGCGGCCTTGATCTCGGCCTTGACGGGCTCGGCCGCGGCGGGCGCGATGAAGTCCTCCACCGTGCGCGGCGACTCGACCTGGGGCAGATCCCCCACCACCAGGCCGCCCAGGCCGATGAGGAAGGACGCGAACACCACCGCCACCAGCCACAGGCCTCGGCGGAACCATTTCTCGGGCAGACGCAAGGCCTTGCTCATGGGGAAACTCCTGTTTCAGTGTCCTGCGGCCAAGGAAGACCGCAGGCGGATGAAGAGCCGGCCCGGCTCAGGGCAGGACACGCACCGGACCCGCCAGCTGGCTGCGCTGCAGCCACTGCGTCACCGATTCCACGGTCACGGTCTCTATGCGGCTGGCATAGCGCTTGTCGTTGGGATGGTCGTCGAAGGCGATGTTGGCAGCCGTCACGCGCCCGCCCAGCCGCGACAGCGCGCGAATCACCAGCACGCCAGGCTCGTAGCCCTTGAACTGCAGCCAGGCCTGGGCCTGCTCGCGCCGCTGCACCGTGGCCGGCTCCATGGCGGCGGCCAGGGTTTCGGTGGCCCACTGGTTGGACTGCTGGTAGCGCTGGCCCCAGGCATAGCTGACCATGCTGTAGGGCTCGTGCTGCAGGCGCAGCACGGTCTGGGGCTGGGTCAGAAAGGTCCACAGCGCCTGCTGCACGGCGGGCGTGGGCACCTGAACGCCGGCCTCGTAGCGCCACAGGTCGTCCAGAAAGAACTCGCCCAGGCCCTGGCGGTAGACATGGCCGCCGGCCGTGCCGCATTCGTTGAGCTTGTGCGCCACGCGCCAAGGGCCTTCGGGGGTCCTGTAGGCCCAGCCGTAGTGCGAGTAGTGCAGGTCGTACTTGCCCAGGTCCTGGCCCACGCGCGCCAGCAGCACGACGCGGGTGCCGTTCTTCGCATATTCGGCGTCCAGCGCCTGGGATGTGCGCTGGGCCAGGTCCAGCCCCTTTTGCAGGGACTGGGGGGTGAGGGGCTTGTCCTCGCAGCTGCGCCCTGCATGGGCCGTGCCCAGCGCGGCGGCCAGCAGCAGCACCAGGCAGGCGGAACGGGCCAGCGGGGAAAGGGAGAGAGACGGTTTCATGGCGGGCATCACAGGCGTTCGTTGTGCAGCAGGGCCTTGCCCATCTCGTTGGGAATGAAGGCCAGCACCTTGCCAGCCGCCGAGATGACAACGCCTGCGCCAATCACGCTGCAGGTCAGCACCGTGCCCACGGCATAGGCCGAGGCGGAGGCGCCCCGCCCCACCACTTCCACGCTGGCCTGGGCGCCGTCGGAGGCGCGCTCCAGCAGGTAGACCGTGCCCGTGGCCGAGGCCTGCACCGCCTTCACGGTCAGCACCGCGCCGCCCACCGACAGCGCGGCCGGCAAGGCCACCACGGCGCCAGCGGCCGTCGAAGCCACCGAAGCCGTGCCCACCACGGAGGCCACGGGCAGCATGGACAGCGCCACCGAGGCCTCGCTTTGCGCATGGGCAGGCGCCATGGCCAGGGCTGCGCACAGCGCGCCAGCGGCCAGCAGGGCACGCGGCAGGCGCGCGAAAACGGATTGGTTGACCATCATTGCTTGGACTCCTGGAAATGCGGGGAAGGGGTGGACATCACTCGGCATCGGCCGGTTGCGCGGCCTCGCGGCGGCCCTGCATGCGGGCCTGCGCCAGGTCGGCCTCGTGGCGGTCGCGCAGCATCTTGGCCAGCGTGAAGGCGGTGGTGATGAGATAGAGCCAGCTCACGCCCAGGAAGGCCTTGTAGGTCACGTTGATATCCATGCTCAGCAGGCCCCAGCCGGTCAGCGCCATGGACACGGCAAAGCCGCCCCACACCACCAGCTTCCACATGGGCGTGTCGCCTGCGCTGCGGCTGCCGCCCTCGTTGTCCCGCACGAACTTGGCCAGCACGAAGGCGGCCGAGAGGCAGAACACATAGCCCATCACCATGAAGGCCTGCTCCAGCTGCTCGCCGGGCAGCCAGGCCAGGCCGATGGCGCACAGCGAGACCGCAATGCCGAACGACACCCACACCTGCAGTTGCCAGGCCCGGGTATCACGCTGAACGACGATGGGAGAAGAGGACATTTGCCGAGGTGCCCCTCAAGGGCGTTGGTTGAACACGGGACGCATGGTGCCCAGACGTAACTTGCGTGTCTGCATTCAACCGTAACAGTGGCCAGGCGCAGGCCATCGAGTATCTTAAAACGGTACTTTTCAAGTTTTTGACTGTTGTTTACTCCCCAAAAAGTTCCTGCATGCGACACCAGCACACAGGACATCGGGCACGGCACCTGGGCGACAGGAGCCCTGCGGCGCGCCACAGACAATGCGCCCAACCCGGCTGCAGTGCAGCGGGCAATCGCACGTTCGCCACGCTGATTGATGGAGATCTCCCATGACCAAACCCTTCGACCTCGTCGTCCACGGCGCCACCGGCTTCACGGGCCGGCTGGTGGTGGAGTACCTTCTCAGGCGCTACCCCGCAGGCAGCGGCCTGCGCTGGGCCATGGGCGGGCGCAATGCCGCCAAGCTCGCGGCCGTGCGCGACGAGCTGGGCGCGCCTGCCGATACCCCGCTGGTGGTGACCGACACCGGCAATCCCGCCAGCCTGCAGGCGCTGATGGAGCAGACCCGCCTGGTGCTGACCACGGTGGGCCCCTACCAGCTCTACGGAAACGAACTCGTGGCCGCCTGCGCCAGCGCCGGCGTGGACTATGTGGACCTGTGCGGCGAGCCAGCGTGGATGCGCCAGATGATCGATGCCCACGAGGCCGCAGCCAAGGCAAGCGGCGCGCGCATCGTGTTCTCCTGCGGCTTCGATTCCATTCCCTTCGACCTGGGCGTATTCATGCTGCAGCGAGAGATGCAGGCCCGCTTCGGCCAGCCCGCCCAGCGCGTGCGGGGCCGGGTGCGCAAGATGAAGGGCACGTTCTCGGGCGGCACGGCGGCCAGCCTCAAGGCCACCATGGCGGCGGCCGCCGCCCAGCCGGGCGTGCTGGAGCTGCTGCGCAATCCGTTCTCGCTCACGCCGGGCTTCGAGGGCCCGCGCCAACCCTCCGGCAGCAAGCCCATGGTGGACGAGGTGCTGGGCCTGTGGGTGGCACCCTTCGTGATGGCGGCCATCAACACGCGCAACGTGCACCGCTCCAACTTTCTGCTGGGCCATGCCTATGGCGCCGACTTTGTCTACGACGAGATGATGGTCACAGGCGCGGGCGAAAAGGGCGAGGCCCTGGCCAACGCCGTGGCGGCCGACAAGTCGCTGGGCGCAGACGACGGCCCCAAGCCTGGCGAGGGGCCATCGCGCGAAGAGCGTGAATCGGGCTTCTACGACGTGCTCTTCATCGGCGCCGATGCAGCGGGAAACAGCCTGCGCGTGGGCGTCAAGGGCGACCGCGATCCGGGCTACGGCTCCACGTCCAAGATGATCACCGAGGCAGCCGTCTGCCTGCTGCAGGACGCCCCGGACACGCCCGGCGGCATCTGGACCACGGCGCCCGCCATGGGCAACGCGCTCATCGCCAGGCTCAAGGCCAATGCCGGCCTGAGCTTCACGGTAGAGGAACAGAACCCCTCTTAAGCCGCCAGCAGCCGCTGCACACGCTCGCGCAGCAGCGCGGGCTGCACCTCGGCCTGGGCCATGGGCTGGCCCACGTTCAGGCCCACACGGTTGAACAGGCCACGGCGGAAGGGCCGCACCATGGCGCCGCCCTGCTCGATACGGCTGAAGTACGAACCCCAGAGATTGGTCAGCGCCATGGGGACCACGGGCACCTGCAGGCCATCGGCCTGGGCACGCTCGATGATCTTCATGATGCCGCCTCGGAACTCCTGCAGCTGCCCGTCGCGCGTGATGCCGCCCTCGGGGAAGATGGCCAGTAGGTCGCCCTCGCGCAGCACCTGGGCGGCGCGCTCGAACGCAGCCTCGTAGGTGGCGGGATCTTCCTTCTGGGGCGCGACGGGGATGGCCTTGGCCAGGCGGAACAGCCAGCCCAGCACGGGCACGCGGAAGATGCGGTGGTCCATCAGAAAGTAGATGGGCCGGGGGCTGGCGGCCATGAGCAGCACGGCATCGACAAAGCTCACATGGTTGCAGGCCAGGATGGCCGCGCCGGTGGCAGGAATGTGCTCGTCGCCCTGCACCTTGAAGCGGTAGACGAAGCGCGAGGCCACCCAGGCCACGAAGCGCAGCAGGTACTCGGGCACCAGCAAAAAGATGTAGGCCGCCACCACGGCATTGGCAATGCCCGTGATCAGGAATACCTGGGGAATGCTGAAGCCCGCCGCCAGCAGCGCGCCGGCCAGCACGCTGGAGGCGATCATGAACAGCGCGTTGAGAATGTTGTTGGCCGCGATGATGCGCGCGCGGTGCGTGGGCTGGCTGCGCATCTGGATCAGCGCGTACATGGGCACGCTGTAGATGCCGGCCGACAGGGCCAGCATGCCCAGGTCGGCCATCACACGCCAGTGCGCGGGCTGGGCAAAGAAGGCACCCACGCCCATCAGCTCGGAAGCCGGCAGCGCGCGCGAGGCAAAGAACAGGTCCACGGCGAACACGCTCATGCCGATGGCGCCCAGCGGCACCAGGCCGATCTCCACATGGCGGCGGCTGAACACCTCGCACAGCAGCGAGCCCGTGCCGATACCCACAGAGAACACCACCAGCAGCAGCGAGGCCACATGCTCGTCGCCATGCAGCACCTCCTTGGCAAAGCTGGGGAACTGGGCGAGGAACACGGCGCCGAAGAACCACATCCAGCTGATGCCCAGCAGCGAGCGGAACACGGCGGGCTGCTCGCGGGCCAACTGCAGGTTGCGCCAGGTTTCGGTGAAGGGGTTCCAGTTGATGACCAGGTGCGGATCGGTGGCCGGTGCATTGGGGATGAACTGCGCAAAGATCCGCCCGATCACCGCCAGCGCCAGGCAGGCCACGGCCACCTGCATATGGCCCACCTCGGGCACGGCCACCAGCAGGCCGCCTGCCACGTTGCCCAGCAAGATGGCCACGAAGGTGCCCATCTCCACCATGCCGTTGCCGCCCGTCAGCTCGCGCTCGCTGAGCACCTGGGGCAGGTAGGCGAATTTCACGGGGCCGAACAGCGTGGAGTGCAGGCCCATCAGGAAGACGCAGCCCAGCAGCAAAGGCACATTGGCCTGGATGAAGCCCCAGGCGGCCAGCGCCATGATGGCGATCTCCAGGTTCTTGACCAGGCGGAACATGCGCGTCTTGTCCCACTTGTCCGTCAGCTGGCCCGAGGTGGCCGAGAACAGCAGGAACGGCAGGATGAACAACGCCCCGATCACCAGCCCCGCCATGGCCGAAGGCAGCCAGGAGACGCTGAGCTGGTAGGTCACCATCACGGTGAGCGCGAACTTGAACAGGTTGTCGTTGGCCGCCCCCGAGAACTGGGTCCAGAAGAACGGCGCAAAGCGCCGCTGGCCCAGCAGGGCGAACTGGTTGGGGTGCTCGTGCGCGGCCGATGGCACGGCGCCGGCCGTTGCGGCGGGGGCAGACGGGCTGCCGGTCTCTTGCTGGAACATCTTGTCTTCCCTCAACGGTTGGTGGCGCTGCCGTGGCCGCACGCATCGGCGCACATTGTGCCCGTACTGCCCATGCGCGCCGTGCCGGCCGCACGCAGCGCGGTGATCACGGGCAGGGCGGCGGCCGCCGCCACCACATGCTTGAGGCTGTGGCCGGACACCAGCCCGGCCGTGGCCTCGAAGACGGCCGCATCGCCCCACTCCAGCAGCTTGGCCGCGCCATACCAGGCGATCACCACGCCCAGGCGCAGCGCCAGCGCGCCATGGCGCGGCGCCACGCAGGCCAGGCCCAGCACCGCCAGCATGCCGCCGCCCTGCACCAGCGCCCAGGGCAGCAGGTTGCCGCCATGCAGCCAGACCAGCACCGAGGCCACGGCGGCGACCAGCATGGCCACCGCGGCGCGCACGGCCACGCGGTCGGCAATGCGCGATTGCAGCGCCAGCCCCAGCATGCCGGCAAAGGCCATGGACATGCCCAGCCGGTCGCCGGCCAGGGTGGCATCGTGGGGTGCCCAGTGGTAGACGGACGAGCCTATGGCCGAACACGCCAGCCCCGTGAAGAACAGCGCGGCCAGCCAGCGCAGGGCCGGCGCCAGCGCCTGGCTACGCCGGTCCAGCAGCAGGCGCGCGCCCGCCACGGCGGCCCAGGCAAAGCCCAGGTTGCTGAGCACATCCAGCGCATGGGGCAGCGCCCCCCAGGTACGCTGATCGGCAAACGCGTGAAAGTCCTGCGGCTGCGGCACGGCGGGGCCAAGCCAGGCGGCCAGCAGCAGCAGGGCAGCGCCCCAGTACAGCGCGCGCAGGGCGGCGGCCGGTGAAATCGATGTGGATGGCATGTGTTGCTCCTCGTGGAAAGTGGGGCGGAGTGTGGCGAGACACCGGCCCTTCAGGCATCGTTTTTCTGCACCCGCCGCGCAAACCAGCACCTCGGGTATCGATAATCGCTACCCATGAGCACCACTGCCGACCTCGTCATCGCCCTCAAGAAGGAACTCAAGGCCGCCCAGATGACCTATGCGGACCTGGCGCGCGCCCTGGGCATGGCCGAGTCCAGCGTCAAGCGCATGCTGGCCAAGGGCGACATGCCGCTGTCGCGCATCGATGCCATCTGCCGCGCGCTGAGCCTGGACTTCGCCGACCTGGCCCGCCGCGTGGCCGACAGCCAGCCGCTGCTGCAGGAGATGACGCCCGAGCAGGAGAACGCCGTGGTCGCCGACCGCAAGCTGCTGCTGATGGCCATCTGCGTGCTCAGCCAGTGGACGCTGGAGCAGATCGTGGCCACCTACCGCATGACCGAGGCCGAAGGCATCCGCTACCTGGCCCAGCTGGACCGCATCGGCATCATCGAGCTGCGCCCCGGCAACCGCTACCGGCTGCGCCTGGCCAAGACCTTCCGCTGGCGCGCGCGCGGGCCGGTGATGGAGTACTTCCGCGAGAACGCCGTGCTCGACTACTTCGGCGGCGGCTTCGACCAGCCGGGCGAAGGCATGCTGATGGTGCACGGCTCCATCGGCCGGCATCTGGCGCCCAGCTTCGTGGAACGCATACAGCGGCTGGCCCATGACTTTTCCCAGCAGCACCTGCAGGACCAGCGCCTGCCGCCCGGCCAGCGCGAGGGCTACACCCTGGTGCTGGCCATGCGCAGCTGGGAATTCACGGCGTTCACGGCGCTTCGAAGAGGCACTGTCTGACGGCGGCTGCAGGACGGCAGCCTGCGCTGCAGCGCCTGGCAACAAGGCTTCACCAAGGCGATACACAAGATTGCAAGACTTCGCGGCGCGGCAACCCGGGATTGACGATGGACCTGCACCATGCAGTCATGGATTCCTTTCACCAGGACTCCAGCCCGATGAACCAAGGACAAGGAGCCGCCATGATTTCCCTTCGCACACCGCTGATCGCCGCCACCCTGGCCCTGGCCGGATGGGCCGGGACCGCGCAGGCCCAGGCCAACGTGACCTATGCGGCGCCGGGCGCCGCCATCTCGGTCCAGTTCGGCGCGCCGCCTCCCATGCGCTACGAGGCCGTTCCGGCACCGCGCCGCGGCTATGTCTGGGCACCCGGCTACTGGCGCCCGCAGGGCCACCGCCATGCCTGGGTGGCCGGCCACTGGGTCAAGGCGCGTCCCGGCTATGTGTACCGCCAGCCCGTGTGGTCGCAGCACGGTGGCCGCTGGGGCTACGCACCCGGCCGCTGGGACCGCGACGGCGTGCCGGACCGCCATGACCGCCGCCCCAACAACCCCTACCGCCATTGATGGGCGCTTGCGCCCGGCATGAAGCCCGCCCCATCGGCGGGCTTTTTGCTGGCAGCGCCGGGCATGCCCACACTGGCTTCATACCAACATATGCATATAAAAGTGGCTCATTAAGTTCCCAGGAAAATATGGGAATTGATTCACCGGATACCCCTGCACACCATGCGCCCCTCGCTTTTCCGCTCCTGGATTCCCGCCGCCGCCGCCGCGGCCCTGGCCGTCTTCGGCTCCACCGCAGCGGTGGCAGCCGATTCGGCGGCTTCGTGGCCGCACCAGCCCGTGACCATGATCCTGGGCTTCCCGGCAGGCTCGGGCGTGGACGTGATCGCGCGCGGCGTGCAGGAGCCACTGTCCCAGCGCCTGGGCCAGCCCCTGATCATTGACTACAAGTCGGGTGCGGCCGGCAACATCGCCAGCGAGATCGTGGCGCGCGCCAAGCCGGACGGCTACACGCTGGCCTTCGGCACGGCCGCCACGCACGGCAGCAATGCCGCGCTGTACAAGAAGCTGCCCTTCGATGTGGAAACCGACTTCGTGCCGGTGGCGCCGCTGATCGATGTGTCCAACGTGCTGACCATCAATCCCAACGTGATCAACGTCAAGAACCTCAAGGAGTTCGTGGACGAGATCAAGGCCAACCCCGGCAAGTACAACTACGCCTCCACCGGCAACGGCGCAGGCACGCACATGGCCTTTGCCGAGTTCAATGCGCGCCTGGGCCTGAACATGGTCCACGTGCCCTACAAGGGTGGCCCCGAGGCCATCACCTCGGTGCTGCGCGGCGAGACCTGCTGCATCATGAACCAGGTCCAGACCGTGCTGCCTCACTACAAGAGCGGCAAGGTGCGCCTGCTGGGCGTGACCACGGCCAAGCCCGTGGAAGTCATCAAGGAAGTGCCCACCATCGCCTCCAGCGGCCTGGCCGGCACCAAGGGCTTCGACAGCTCGATCTGGTTCGGCATCTTCGCGCCCAAGGGCACGGACCCGGCCATCGTGGCCAAGCTCGGCCAGGCCGTGCGCGAGGTGCTGGAGCTGCCCGAGGTGCGTGCACGCTTCGAGTCCCAGGGCAATGCCATCCGCATCGAGACGCCCGAGCAGTTCAAGAAAACCGTGCACAGCGACCGCCTGAAGTGGGCACAGGTGGTCAAAGACGCGAAAATCAGCATCGATTGATGCCGTGCGCGCCCGCAGGCCCTGCCCCGCTGGCGCGCCTTTCCTCGTGAGTTCCTGGTGAGTCTATGTCCCTGACCGAACCGGCAGCCCCGGCCCCTGCGGGCCTGGCTGCCCTTGAAGAACGCCTGCGCGACGACCTCGTCGCCCTGGGCTGGCCTGCCAAGGCCTGGATCCCTCCCTCCACCCGCGACGGCCAGCCCGTGCACGATGTCCTGGTCATCGGCGCCGGCCAGGCCGGCCTGGCCCTGTCGGCCGCGCTGTCCCAGCTGGGCATCGCGGCCGTTTTGCTGGACAAGGCCCCGCTGGACTTCGAAGGCCCCTGGGCCACGACGGCGCGCATGGAAACCCTGCGCTCGCCCAAGGAGCTGACCGGCCCCGCGCTGGGCCTGCCCTCGCTGACCTTCCGCGCCTGGTTCATCGCCCAATGGGGCCGCGAAGCCTGGGCCGCGCTGGACAAGATCCCGCGCCTGCAATGGATGGACTACCTGCGCTGGTACCGCCGCGTGATGCGCTGCGACGTGCGCAACGGCCACCAGGTCACGGCCATCCGCCCGCAGGCCGACGGCACGGTCGAGGTCGATGTGACGGCCGATGGCGCCTCGCGCACCTGGCTGGCACGCCGCGTGGTGCTGGCCACGGGCCGCGACGGCCTGGGCGGCCCGCAGATCCCCGCCTTCATGCAGGGCGTGGACCGCAGCCGCTGGGCGCATTCCTCCGACGTGCTCGACTACGGCCGCCTGGCCGGCCTGCATGTGGGCGTGGTGGGCGCGGGCTCGTCGGCCATGGACAGCGCGGCCACCGCGCTGGAGAACGGCGCCGCCAGCGTGGACCTGCTGGTGCGCCGCAGCGACCTGCCACGCATCAACAAATCCAAGGGCTCGGGCACGCCCGGCCTCACGCACGGCCAGTTCCTGCTGCCCGACACCTGGAAATGGCGCATACGCCACTACATCAACGTGCAGCAGGTGCCACCTCCGCACGGCAGCACGCTGCGCGTCTCGCGCCATGCCAACGCCCACTTCAACCTGGGCTGCGCCGTGCAGAAGGTGGAGCAGGACGGAGACCGGCTGCGCGTGGACACGCCGCGCGGCGTGTTCGTGCTGGACTTCCTGATCGTCTCCACCGGCTTTGCCATCGACTGGCGCCAGCGCCCCGAGTTCGCCGACCTGGCGCCCCATGTGCGCATCTGGAGCGACCGCTTCGTGCCCGAGGCGGGTGCCGAGGACCAGGAGCTGTCGGACTCGCCCGACCTGGGCCCGCTGTTCGAGTTCCAGGAAAAGACGCCCGGCGCCCTGCCCGGCCTGGACCATGTGCACTGCTTTTGCTATCCGGCCGCGCTGTCGCACGGCACGGTGTCGGGCGATATCCCCGCCATCAGCGACGGCGCGCGCAAGCTGGCCCAGGGCCTGGCCTCGCTGTTCTACCGCGAGGACCTGGAACACCACTACGCCCAGCTGCAGTCCTATTCCGAGCCTGAGCTCGACGGCAGCGAATGGACGCCCGCCGACCCCGAAGCCCGCGTGCGGGCCCTGGCAGACAAGACCTGAGATACCCATGACCACCGCCAACGACACCATCGACCGCCTGGCCGGCCTGACCGACCAGTCCCCCGTTTTCGCCACGCGCCGCCAGCGCGACAAGGTGGCCATTGCCACCCAGGCCTGCGAGGACCTGCTGCTGGGCGACGGCCTGGCCGACAGCCTGTCGCGCGCCGAGCGCCTGGTGCTGGCCAGCGAGCAATGCCGCGTCAGCGGCGTGCAGGCCCTGGCCGATGAATACCGCCAGCGTGCCGAATCCCTGGGCGATGCCCTGACGCCCGCGCTGCGCACCGTGCTGGCCCAGCCCGGCGCCCAGACCGGCAATGCGCGCCTTGATGCGGCCCTGCACTTTGTGCGCACCCTGGCCCTGCACCCGGCCGAGAGCGACCGCGCCGCGCTGCTGGCCATGCCCGAGTCCGGCCTGTCCATCGACGACACTGTGCTGGTGGCCCAGCTGGTGGGCTTCATCGCCTACCAATTGCGCCTGTTCGCGGGCGTGCAGGCCATGGACGCGCTGGGCGGCCAGGCCAGCGCACCGGCTGCCGAAGCCGCCGCCGCACCCTTCGTGCACCCCGCCAACCTGCCGCCACCGGGCGAGCCGCTGCGCCGCAACGGCTACACCAGCGAGACGCTGGACTGGACGTCCTGGCTGCCCGTGCTCGACCCCGCCACGGCCACGGCCGAGCAGCAGGCCGTGCTGGACCTGAGCCACCCCAAGGCGCGCACGTCGGACTTCTACCTGCTGCTGGCCCGCCAGCCGCGCGTGCTGTCGGAGCGCTCGCAGGCCTTCAACGCCATCATGTATGCACCCGGCGGCCTGTCGCGCGCCGAGCGCGAGGTGGCGGCCACGGCCGTCTCGCGCTCCAACGGCTGCGTGTACTGCGCATCGGTCCACGCCCAACGCTTCGAGCAGCTGGCCAAGCGCAACGATGTCATGGCCCAGATGTTCGATGACCCCGACACGGCCGGCACCAATGCGCGCGAACGCGCCATCATCCAGTCCTCGCTGGCCCTGACGCGCGCGCCCGGCAGCTTTGGCGCAGCCCAGCTGCAGCCGCTGCGCGATGCCGGCCTCACCGACCAGGAAATCCTGGACATGCTGCATTCGGCCGCGCTGTTCGGCTGGGCGAACCGGTTGATGCTCAATCTCGGCAAGGAGAGGTACATCACCCCCTGAGGCGCTTACGCGCCTTCCCCCGTATGCACGGCGCCCTCTCTCGCTACGCGGGAGGGGGACGACACTCTCGCGGCGGGGCGGCCCTTGCTAGGTGTCCCTGACTTGGGCCGCGCCAGTTTCATGCGCTGTGCATTAAGACGCGGCGCTTCACCTCAGTACACATCCCTGCGGTAACGGCCTTCGACGATCAGGTCTTCGACGGCGGTAGTGCCCAGGATGTCGGCCAGCGCGGCATCGACGCCTGCGGCCATGCCGTCGGCGCTGCCGCAGACGTAGAGCACGGCGCCGTCGGCGATCCAGTCGCGCAGGGGTTCGGCGGCTTCGCGCAGGGCGTCCTGCACGTAGCGGCGCCGGGCCTGGTCGCGGGAGTAGATGAAGTCGGCGCGCTGCAGCTTGCCTGCGGCCAGCCAACCGGAGACCTCGGCCTCGCAGTACCCGTCATGGGCCCGCTGACGTTCGCCGAACAGCAGCCAGTTGCGGTGGCGGCCTGCGTGCATGCGCGCCAGCAGGTGGCCGCGCAGGCCGGCATAGCCGGAGCCGTTGCCGATGAAGATGGCCGGCGCATCGGGCTCGGCACCTGCCTCGTCGCGCGGCTCGAAGGCGCGGTTTTCCACCAGTCTCATGGCCACGGACGTGCCCTGGGCCGCATGCGCCGTCAGCCAGCCCGACGCCACGCCCAGGCCGCCGTCATGGCGGGCCTGGCGCACCAGCAGCCGCACATGGCCGTCCTGCGGCAGCGAGGCGACCGAGTAGCTGCGCGGCAGCAGCGGCAGCAGCGCATCGGCCACGGCCTGGGGCGCGGTGCCGGGGGCGATGTCGCCCGGGGCCGGCAGCACGCTGGCGGCCAGTGCCTCGCCCAGCATGCAGCTCTGCTGGCGCCATTGCACGGGGGCCGAGCCGTCGCATTCCTGGGCAGCCAGCCAGGCCTGCACGGTGGCTGCGCCATGGCGTGGCAGCACCTCGGCCAGCGCACCAGCCCGCCACAGCGGGGCCACGCCTTCGGGCGGTGCCAAGTCCAGCACATAAAGCCCTGCGCCCTGGCTGCCCGCGTTGCACAGGCTGCGCGCCTGCAGCGGCCAGGCAGCAAAGGCCGTGGCGTCGGCAAGCGGCTCCGCCGAAGACGCAGGCAGGGCATCGCACACGGGCAGCACGGCGCCGAAATGCCCTGCCAGCGCCTGCTGCCAGGCATGCCAGGCCTGGGGTTCCTCGCCATCCATCTCGATCAGCGGAAACACGGGCTGCGCGCCCAGGCGGCGCAGTTGGTGGTCCAGCGCATGGCCAAAGCCGCAGAAGGCCGCGTACTGCCGGTCGCCCAGCGCCAGCAGGCCGTATTGCAGATGCGGCAGGGCCGAGCCCGAGGCCGCGCCCAGCAGGCGCGCAAAGCGGCGCGCGGCATCCGGCGGATCACCTTCGCCGAAGGTGCTGGCCACGAAGAGCACGCGCCGATGGTGGCGCAGCTGCTCGGCATCCAGCCTCGCCACGGATTGCAGGCTGGCCGCCATGCCTGCGCCGCGCAGCACAGCCACGGTGGCCACGGCCAGGTGCTCGGCACGGCCGGCCTGGCTGGCGAAGGCGACCAGCACGGTGTCCTGGCCCGCAGGCGCGGACGGTGGCGGGTCCTCCAGCAGCGCCTGGCGCTCCTTGGCCAGGGCGCGCGCCTTGCGCCGGCGGTCCAGGTAGAGCATCCAGCCCGTGATGGCGAACAGGGGCATGATCAGCGAGGCCAGCGTCATGAAGATGCGCCCCGGCATGCCGAAATAGGTGCCCATGTGCAGCGGGTAGATGGCGCCCACGGCGCGGCGGCCCGTGGGCAGGTCGGCATAGCGCTCGTCGCGCTGCACGGCGCCGTCGGGCAGCAAGGCCATCTGGTTGCGCGCGCGCTCATGGGCGGCGTCGGCATCCAGCCAGCTGATCTGCAGGGGCTGGCCCGCACGCTCGGGCAGACGCAGCTGGGCGAACTGCCAGCCATGGGCGATGCGCTCGAAGGCGGCCCAGCCGGGCGCGATGTCGATGGGCTGCTGCACGCCAGCCGGCTCAGGCCGGCCGCCACCGGGTTTCGAGGACGGCGCCGCGGGAGCGGCCACGCGCGGCGGCACGCCGGCCCAGCCGTCCACCGTGCTGCGCACCACGCCAAAGGCCCAGTACATGCCAGTGCAGGTGAACACCACATAGGCCACCAGGGCCCAGGTGCCCGCCACCGAGTGCAGGCCCCAGAGGAAGGAGCGGCCCTTGAGCGCCGGGTCGAAGCTCAGCCAGGTGCGCCATGACAGCGGCCGGCGCGGCCAGCGCAGGTACAGGCCCGACAGCGACAGCATCAGCAACAGGCCGGCCAGCGTGCCCGTGATGGGCTTGCCGTCATCGCGCGACAGCAGCAGCCAGCGGTGCAGGCGCTCCACCCATTCGAAGAACTCCGTGCCGTGCTGCTCAGGCAGCTGCGCGCCCGTGTAGGGATCGACAAAGACCGTCTGGCCCCGGCGCTGGCCGGCCGGCGGCTTGAAGGCCACCTGGGCCGAGCGGCCGGGCTCGGCAAAGACGGTGATGCGCTGGACCACGCGCTGCTCGCCGGCCTCGCGCAGCGCCTGCGCAATCTGTGGCGGCGCCAGCGGCGCGGCATCGCGCGCGGGCACGGTTGCCGTGCCGGGGTTCATCCAGCCCAGGATTTCCTCGTGGAAGGAGAACACCGCGCCCGACAGCCCGATGACGATGAGCACCGTGCCGGCCGTGATGCCGAAGAACCAGTGCAGCTGGAACCAGATTTTCTTGAAAGTCATGGGGGCGGACGAAGGCAGTCAGATGTCCATCGGTGCGCAACGGAGCATCAGTACGGAGCGGTGCATGGGAGGCGGGCAGAGGGTAGCTGGCAGCAGGCAGTGGTCGTGCATGGCGGCCGTTCGCCAGCCCCGGGCGGCGTCGGCCGGGGCCAGGGAGGGAGGGCGCCATCAGCGCGAAATTCTAAATTGTTCTCATTTACCGCATGTTGCGCGCAGGCGATGGCCCGCAGACCGACCTGGGGTTTACGCCTAGCGGCAGCAGCACGGGCCGCCCCCTAGAATCGCCATCTGCAGGAGAGCAGGCGGGCGCCACGGTGCCGGCCTCACCGAAGGCGCAAACTCCCATACACGCTCAGGTTCCGTACTGCAAACTCATCATGCCGTCTGGAGAGCCGCCGCGCGCAAGGCGCGGCGCACCGAAGGAGCAAGCCCCGTCCCCATGGACGGCGGTGAATCTCTCAGGTACCAAGGACAGGGGGAGCGGCAGCTGCGTCACGACGGACGCCGGCTGCTTGCTATTGAATCCATAGCTACCAGCTTCCGCGTGACCGGCACATGCCTTTGAAAGGGCATTGTCATGCGCGTCATCGTTCTCGGAGCCGGCCTGATCGGCACCGCCTCGGCCTACTATCTGCAATCCCTGGGTCACGAAGTGACCGTCATAGACCGCCAGGCTGCGCCCGGCGCCGAAACCAGCTTTGCCAACGGCGGGCAGATCTCGGTCAGCCATGCGGAGCCCTGGGCCAACCCAGGCGCACCGCTGAAGCTGCTCGGTTGGCTGGGCCGGCAGGACGCACCGCTGCTGTTTCGCCTGCGTGCCGACATGCGCCAGTGGCTCTGGGGCCTGTCCTTCCTGCGCAACTGCACGCCCGCGCGCACGCGCCACAACATCCAGCAGATCGTGCGCCTGGGCACCTACAGCCGCGAGGCGCTGCAGCAGCTGCGGTCGGACACCGGCATCCAGTACGAGCAGCGCATGCAAGGCATCCTGCACTTCTACACGAACGCCCGCGAGTTCGAGGGCGCGCTCAAGCCCACCGAGCAGATGCAGGCCCTGGGCTGCGACCGCCGCCTGATCGATGCCGACGAAGCCGTGCGCCTGGAGCCGGCCCTGGCCCATGTGCGCGGGCAGATAGCGGGCGCCACCTTTACGGCCGAGGATGAATCGGGCGACGCCAACCTCTTCACACGCGAGCTGGCGCGCATCGCTGCCGCCACAGGCGTGCAATTCCGCCATAGCCACCATGTGACGGCGCTGCGCACCACGGGCGCGGGCGCCAGCCGCCATATCGACCATGTGGAGATGACCAATGCCGAGGGCCGCTACGAACGCATCCAGGCAGACGCCTATGTGCTGGCCATGGGCTCGTTCAGCCCGCTGCTGGCCCAGCCGCTGGGGCTGCGCCTGCCCATCTATCCGGCCAAGGGCTACTCCGTGACCCTGCCGGTACTGGACCCCGCCAAGGCCTATCAGGTCAGTCTCACGGACGACGAGTTCAAGCTGGTGTTCTCGCGCTATACGGGCGCTCAGGGCGACCGGCTGCGCATCGCGGGCACGGCGGAGTTCAACGGCTACGACCGCAACCTGGACCCCGTGCGCTGCGAGGCCATCGTGCGGCGGGTGCAGCAGCTGTTCCCCGGCGCCGGCGATGCCGAACGCGCGCAATTTTGGAGCGGCCTGCGCCCCGCCACGCCCAGCAATGTGCCGCTGATCGGACGCTCGCCCATCGCCAACCTGTTCCTGAACACCGGCCACGGCACGCTGGGCTGGACCCATGCCTGCGGCTCCGGCATGGCGCTCGCCGACCTGGTCAGCGGCAGACAGCCGGCCGTGGATTTCGATTTTCTGGGAGCTGCAGTCATGGACCCGGATCGCAGCGCAGGCACGGTGCGCCCGCGCGCGGTCTGAGGTGCAGACGGTGTGTACCGTGTGTACGGCGTGTACGACGCCTAAGCAGTGAACACCGTCAACACTCCGGCGAAGCGGTGCAGGCGGGCGTCCATGATCTCGGCTTCGGCGACGAAGCCGATCAATGGCACATCGCCCAGTGCGTGGCGCAGGGTGCGCAACTCGGCATCGGGTCCGCCGAACAGGCCACCGCCGCGCCCCCGGCAACTGATGTAGATGGCGCCCCGGATGCGGGGCTGTGCCTCGCCTTCCGGAACTGGTTCTTCAGGCTCCGCCGCATCGCGCAATGCGGCGCCCAGTTGCAGCAGTTCCTGGCGCGCCACCTGGGCCTGGCGGCGGCAGAAGATCACCGAGTGCCCGGCCTCCACGGCCGAGGACAGGGCCACGCCCTGGCGCAGCGGGTCCAGGCCGACCAGGGTCAGTACCTGGGCCTCTTCGGTCAACACGCCGTGGGCCAGGCCCCGGCCCGGCGGCGCAATGGCCGCCAGCGTGGTGCGTACCGTGGTCAGCGCGGGCTGCCAGTCGCTGCCTTCCAGCTCCACGCCCAGCAGTTGCAGCAGGCGCTGCAGGGCCGGATCGCCATCGAGCCCGGTGACCAGGGCGCCACGCGCCTCGGTGATCTCCAGCCCCTCGCCCAGCGGCACACAGCCCTGGGCCATGCCCGTGAAGCAGGGCACGCCCGCACCGAAGGCCACGCCTGAAAAGCCTCCGCTAAAAATGCCGCGCGCATCCGCATGCTGCGCATGCAGGTCCTCGGTACGGCAGGCGATCTGCACGCCCTCCACGCCATCGTCCCCGTCATCGCCCACGCCGCCGAACAGCAGGCCGGACTCGGTGCGCTCGGACAGCTCGTACAGCAGCTCGGCCAGCTCGGGCTGGCCACCTCCGGCATGGACCAGGGCCGAATGGGCCGTGAAGCCGGCCTCGCCGCCAGGCGCATGCAGGGGCGCCAGGCCCGAATACAGGCGGTAGTGGGCAGCCGGTACATCGAGCAGCATCACCGCGAGTGCGGAGCCGGACAGGTATTCATGCGACATGGCCAGTACGCCGCCGGCCGAGCAGCCGGCCCAGTCCGCCACATGGGGCAGGGCCCTGGCCAGATGCTGCAGCAGCGGCCGTGCGCAGGCGGCATGCGCATGGGACAGATACACCAGTCCCAGACGGGGCCGCTGCGCGTGGCCGGGCCCGGCCATCTGCGAGCGCAGTTGCTGCAGCACCGCGTCGGCCGCGGTACGCCAGTCGGAATGGCTGGCATGGCCTACAGGAAACAACGACATACCAACCTTCCTTCTAGCCCTGCCAGCGCCCGGCTTGCGGGGGGCACGGGCCTAGAGCGTGTTATGCACTAGACCATCCATGGGTGCCACCGTCCCGCTCAGCGCGGTGGCCGACTCTTGACCGGCGCCTTGCCTGCGGCCGGAGCCTTGGCTGCTGTCTTTGCGCTGGTCTTTGCCGCCGTCTTCCTGGCCGCTGCCTTGGCTGGCGCCTTGGAGGGAGCCTTGGCTGGTGCTTTCGCAGGCGCCTTGGCGGCCTCGACCGGAGCCTTGCCCGCCGGTGCAGCCGCCGCCTTGCCTGCCTGCGCAGCAAAGGCGCCCGCCTGGGCCGTCATGCGGTCCATGGCGGCCTTGGCGATGTCGCCGGCCATGCCGGTGGCGCGCTGTGCGGCAGCCACGGCCTCGGGGGCCATGGGTTCGGCCATGGCCTTGGCGGCGATCTGCTGGAATTGCTGGGTCAGTGCGCCCCACCATTGCATGGCCTGGCCCATGGCGGCGGCCTGGGCCGGCCCATCCTTGGGCGCAGAAGCCCCAGGGCCGGAGGCCTTGCCGCCGGCATCCGCGGATGCAGCGGCCGCGGCAGCAGCAGGCGGCTCGGCAGGGGGCTGTGCGGGCGCGGCCTGCGGCTTTTCCTGCTTGCCGGCCTTGCCGGCGGAGGACATGGGCCAGTCCGAGTGGTCGGACTGCCCCGCGCTGGCGGTGCCTTTGCCCGCAGTGGCAGCAGCGGTTGCGGCCGCAGCGGCGGGGAACTGGAAGGCCTGCGCCAGTTCGCCCATGCTGACGTTCATGCCCTGCAGGGTGGACAGCGTCATGCGCTGCACTTCCAGGGCCTGGATGGTGGCGGCCAGCGCCTTGCCGTTCTGGTCGAGCCAGAACTGCACGGCCTTGAGTTCGGTGATGCGCTTGTCCACCTCTTCGATGCTCACCGTGGGCGCCACCCATTCGGGCAGTCGCCCCAGGGGCCGGGCGGTGGCCGATCCTGCGCTCTGGGCCAGGCCCTGCAGGAAGTCGAAACCGGGGATGAACTTGCCGAAACCGAAGGAGGACGCGTCACTCATGGCAGCACTCGCTAGGACTGGGTTGGAAGAGCATGCCGGCGAAGGATGCCGGCCATGCTCCCAGCTTAACCCAGGCACACGCCAAGTCCACGGCAAGTCATGCGCATGCGGCTGCGCACAAACCCGGTGCAATGGCGCTGGCTCAGTGCGAATGGCCGGCGTGGCCGCCGCCGTGGCCCGCTGCCGGGGCAGCCGCCGCGCCGGGCGCCATCGCGCGCACGGGGACCTGCAGGCTCAGGCGCGAGGTCTCTCCCTTGGCGTCCTTGAACACCAGGGTGATGGGCACCTGGCTGTCCTTGAGCAGCGGGCTCTTGAGCTGCTGCAGCATGACGTGGTAGCCGCCGGGCTTCAGATCCACGGCCACGCCCTTGGGCAGGTCCAGGCCGTCGATGGCGCGCATGCGCATCACATCGCCTTCCATCTTCATTTCATGCACCTCGGCCACGCCGGCTGCGGGCGATTCCACGCCCACCAGGCGCAGCGGCTCCTCGGCCGTCAGGCGCATGAAGGCGCCCGTGGCCTGCTGGCCCGGCACGCTGGCACGCGCCCAGGCGGCGTCGGCCTTGACATGGGCGGCATCGGCATGGGCATGGGCCAGGCCCATGGACAGGGAGGCGGCGATAAGGAAAGGGGTGGTCCATTGACGCAGTGTCATCACGGTTTCTCCAGAAATTTCAATTCATTGCAGCACGGTCTTCGTGCATTGCAAAAAGGGTTGGCCAGGCGAAAGAGGCAGGGATTGAATCCGGGAGTCACCGGGGCGGTGCGCGGGCCTGGGGCAAGGCCGGCATGGCCACGCTGTGGACGGAGGCCGGGTACGCCAGTGGCTGCGCATCTGCCGCCAGCGGCGCCGGGACCGCCATGCACAGGCCCGGCGGCGGCGCCAGCGGGGGCAGGCACAGCGGGCAGTCGATGCCGTGGCTGCCGGCCAGGGCATTGTCCTGACCGGCCGGCGAGGGCACCCAGACCGATTCGCCAGCGGCCGAGCACAGGCGCTCCCAGCCCGAGGCGCGCGCCAGCGGCGCAAACGCCGATGCCAGCGCCACGCACAGCCACAGCCCCAGCACCCAGCGGGCGCAGGCAGCCAAGGTGGAGGGCAGGCGAAGCGGCATGGCGCCATTCTAGGGGTCTGCCCCAGTCGTCATCTCCGGGACCGCGCCATGCCCTGCCCGCCCCTACCATCGCAGGCGCGCACCCTCGCCTTCACCACAAACAACCCAAGGAGACACCCATGCTCACCCTGTGCGGATTCGCGGCCAGCAACTACTACAACAAGGTCAAGCTGGCCCTGCTGGAAAAGCAGCTGCCCTTCAACGAGGAACTGGACTGGCTGGGCGAGACCGACACGGCGCTGTCGCCGCTGGGCAAGGTGCCGTACCTGCGCATCGACGACGGCCGTGGCCTGTGCGAATCGGCCGCCATGGTCGAGTACGTGGAGACGCTGTCGCCCTCGCCGGCCCTGCTGCCGGCCGACGCCTTCGAGGCCGCCAAGGTGCGCGAGCTGTGCGTGTACCTGGACCTGCACCTGGAACTGGTGGCGCGCATCCTCTACCCGCAGGCCTTCTTCGGCGGCCAGGTCAGCGACTCCACCAGGGAGCGCACGCTGGCCCAGCTCGACAAGAACGTGGCGGCCTTCGCCAGACTGGCGCGTTTTTCCCCCTTTGTGGCAGGCGACAGCTTCACGCTGGCCGACTGCTGCGCCATCGTCCACCTGCCCCTGGTCAGCGCGGCCAGCAAGATCGTTGGCGGCCGCGACGTGCTGGCCGACCTGCCCGTGCGCGAGTACCTGGCACGCATGGCCGAGCGGCCCACGGTGCAGCAGGTCAATGCCGACCGCAAGACCAATACGGCGCTGATGATGTCCCGCTACGCCAGCGACAAGACCCCGGCCTGAGCCACCGCCCTGTCCGCCTCATTCCTGCAGCCAGCGCAGCAGCCCGCTGGCGCGCTGCGTGGGGCTGCCAACGGCCGAGGCCAGCAGGCCAGGCACCTCGGAGAACAGTGAGAAGGCCTGGCGGGCGCGCGTGATGCCGGTGTAGACCAGCTCGCGCCCCAGCACGCTGCCGCCGCGCGAGGGCAGCACCAGGGCCGTGTGCTCGAACTCCGAGCCCTGGCTTTTGTGCACCGTCATGGCAAAGGCAGTCTCCACATGGGCCATGCGGCTGACGCCGACCGAGCGCAGTTCGTCGCCCTGCAGGAAGTAGACGCGCAGCAGTGGCCCTGGCTGCCCCTGGTGCACTCCCGGCAGCGCAATGCCGATGTCGCCGTTGAACACGCCCAGCTGCGCATCGTTGCGCGTGACCATGACGGGCCGGCCCGCATACCATTCGCCGCCGCGGCGGATCACGCCCTGCGCATCCAGGGCCTGTTCCACCGCCCGGTTGAGGCCGGACACGCCCCAGTCCCCCTCGCGCACGGCGCACAGCAGCCGGAAGCGCTCGAAGGCCTGCAACACATCGACCACCCAGGCCCGGTGCACACCCGGGTCGGCACAGGCCGCATCCGGCCGGCCCTGCAGGGCCTGGGCATAGAGGGCATAGCTGGCCAGGCCGCCGCGCCCGCGCACGGCCAGTTCGGTCACGGCCTGCACGCCGCCGCCCTGGCGTTCCCAGAGTTCGGAGTGCGTACCGCCTTGCGTGCCGGCATCGAGCAAGGCCTGGGCCTGCGCGGCGTGGCCGGCATTCACGGCACGTGCCAGCTGGCCGATGGGGCCGCCGAAGCGCCGACTTTCGCGCAGCATGACGGTGTGTTGCGCCAGCGCAGGCGCACGGTCGCCTGCCGGCGCCGCGAACTGCGGCGGCAGCTGCTGGCCCGCCACGCGCAGCGCGTAGTCCAGCGTGTCGGGCAGATAGCGCCCGGCCTGGGCATCGCGGCACAGGTCCCCCAGCACGGCGCCCGCCTCCACCGAGGCCAGCTGGTCCTTGTCGCCCAGCAGCACCAGGCGGGCGCCGGCCGGCAGCGCCTCCAGCAGCGCCGCCATCATCTCCAGGTGGACCATGGAGGCCTCATCGACGATGAGCACGTCCACGTCCAGTTGCCGGCCCGCATGGAATCCCCAGTGCCGCGTATCGGGACGCGCGCCCAGCATGGAGTGCAGGGTGCGGGCCGCACCCATGCGCTGCACCAGGGCGGCCAGGTCGATCTCGCCCGCCATGCTTCCCTGCAGCTGCAGCAAGGCCCCGTCGATCGATTGCTTCAGGCGCGCGGCGGCCTTGCCCGTGGGAGCGGCCAGGGCCACGCGCAACTGGCTGGCATCGGATGCCGTGGCAAACAGCAGGGCCAGCAGCCGTGCGGCGGTATAGGTCTTGCCGGTGCCGGGGCCGCCCGTGATCACCGACAGCCGGCCGCGCAGCGCCAGGGCGCAGGCCAGCTTCTGCCAGTCCACGGTGCCGCCGTCCGCCGCAGGCGGAAACAGCTGGTCCAGCCAGCGCCGGGCCTGGGCTTCGTCCAGTGGTTGTCCCGCCACGGCCTGTGCCGCCGTGCGCTGGATGACGTGGGTGGCCACGGCGCGCTCGTAGCCCCAGTAGCGGCGCAGGTACAGCAGCGGCGCGGGGCCGTCGGCACCGGCCAGCACCAGGGGCTGGCCGAGGTCTTCGCCGCCCTCCCGCCCATCTACCGGCTCCCCGTGCTTGCCATGCACCACGCGCACCACGGCGCTGGCGCTCAACGCCGCAATCCAGCCGGACAGGTGCGCGGGCAGCATCTGCCACAGGGCCTGCTGCGCGGGCAGCGCCTCGGCCGGCCAGGCCAGCACGTCGTTGGGGTTGCCGGCCAGCGGCGCCAGGGGCAGGCAGCTGTGGCCGCGCCCTTCCATCTGCGCCAGCAGCGCGGCCGCCACCAGCAAGGCGGGCCCGGCCTGCGCATCCTGCCCGGCGACGAAGGAGGCCAGCGCCGCATCCAGCCGGCGCAGCAGGCCCGCGTCGGCCCAGCGGCGCAGCAGGGCCAGCACCTCGTCGGTGCCCGGCGATGCTTCGCTCGGCGATACGTCGCCCGGCGATACGTCGCCCGGCGGTTTGCCGCCCAGCCGTTCATCGAACAGGTCCAGCGTGTCCGTATCGACGGTGCGCGAACGGGGGCGTGGGCTCATGGCAGTTCCTCCGCGTTGGCGCGGCCAGGACCGAGCAGTTCATCGAGCGCATCAAGCAAAGGCAGCTCGGGCGCCATGGCATGCATGCCGCCGGCCGGGCCATCGATGCCGCGCAGAAAGTAGTACAGCGCGCCGCCCAGCTGGTGCTGCGGCTCGTAGGCGGCGCCCAGCCGGCTGCGCAGCAGCCGGTGCAGGGCCAGCAGGTAGAGGGCGGCCTGGACGTCGTAGCGGTGGTGGAGCATGGCACGTGCCAGGGCTTCCTGGCCGTAGGCGGCACCGTCCGGCCCCAGGTGGTTGCTTTTGTAGTCGAGCACCCAGTAGCGGCCCTCGTGGCAGAACACCAGGTCGGCAAAGCCCATCAGCATGCCGTGCAGCGAGCGCTGGGGCAGCGCGGGCCGCTCCTGCCCCGGCAGGATGAAGCGCCGGCACAGCTGGTCGATGCGCTCGGCCGGCAGTTGGCGGGCGGGCAGCCAGAATTCCATCTCGGACAGTTGCGGGCCCAGCGTGGCCAGCGTGACATCGAGTGGCGCCAGCGGCTGGTGGACCACGGCCGTGAGCCAGGCCAGCAGGTCGCGCGCCTGTTCGCCGCGGCCCGCACGCTCGCAGCGGCGCACCAGGCGATCGGCGAGCGCACCCTGCCCGTCCACGGGCAGTGCAAAGTCTTCACCGCCCAGCCATTCGAGCTGGTCGTGCACGAAGTTGCCGACCACGGGCCCGCGCAGAAAGCGGTGCCAGACCGCAGGCCCGCCGGCCGGTCCATCCTGCAGGGGCTGCAGGCCCGCCAGGCCGGCGATGTCCGCCCGTTCCGGCGATGGGGGCGGCTCCAGCGCCTGCTCATCCTCGGCCGGGCGCTGCACGGCCACGGGTAGCACGGGCAGGCTGGGCGCGGCCATGGCGCGCACCAGGGCCGAGAAGCTGCCGATGCCCCAGCGGGTGTCGAAGCGCGCGTCGTAGGCCGGGGCATCGTGCAGCGGGGTGGCGCCGGCCGGGGGCTGCCAGCGCGTGCGCTGCAGCGGCCCGGCGTCCAGGTCGCGCCAGGCCATGTGCGGGTCTTCGCCGCACAGCTGCTGCAGGCCGTCGTGCCAGCCCTGGGCCGAGCGCGGCTCGGTGCCGCCCAGCAGGTAGCCGGCTGCGCCCTGCTCGTTCACGCAGGCCTTGCCGTTGCCGCGCTTGAGCGGGGCCAGGCCCAGCCACAGCGCATGGCGCGGGCGGGTAAGCGCCACGTAGAACAGGCGCAGGTCCTCGCGCAGCCGCTCGCGGTCGGCCTGGGCCAGATCCTCGTCACTGAAGTCCAGCAGCAGCCTGCGGGCCGGGGCGGCATCGTCTTCCCCCCCATCCTGCGCGGACAGGGTCAGGAAGGGCGTCCTGGCCCGCTCCATGGGGCGGAAGCTGCCTGCAAACGGCAGGCAGACCAGCGGGTACTCCAGGCCCTTGCTCTTGTGCACGGTGACGATCTTGACCAGATCGGCGTCGCTTTCCAGCCGCACCACCTGTTCTTCGCTGCCGCTGCCCGGCGCCTCGATCTGCGTGGCGAGCCAGCGGATCAGGGCCTGCTCTCCCTCCAGCTGGGCGCTGGCGGTCTGCAGCAACTCGGCCAGGTGCAGGTAGTTGGTCAGGCGCCGCTCGCCGCCCAGGGCCGGGTCCTGCAGCCAGCGTGCGGGCAGGTCCAGGCGGTACAGGGTCTGGCGCAGCATGGCCAGCACGCCCAGGCGCAGCCAGATGCCGTGCAGCTCGCGCATTTGCTCGCTGCGTGCGTCAAAGGCTTCTTCGTCGGCGGCCAGCCAGGCCAGTTCGTCCAGCGACAGGCCGATGAGCCGCGTGGCCAGGCCTGCGCGCACGGCCTGGGCGTCCAGCGGCGCGGCGACGGCGCGCAGCCAGTACAGCAGGTCATGGGCCTCGTCGCTGGCAAACACCGAATCCTGGTCCGACAGGTAGACCGAGGCCACGGCGCGTGCCTGCAGTTCGCGGCGCACGGTGGCCGCCTCGCGGCCCGTGCGCACCAGCACGGCGATGTCGGCGGGCCGCAGGCGCACAAAGCCGCCATCGGGCTGCACAAAGCCGGCCTGCGGATCGGCCAGCCACTGCACGATCTGCTCGGCGCAATGGGCAGCAAAGCGCCGCCGCACCTCGTCGGCCGACAAGGGCAGGGGGATGCCGGTGTCCTCGTCACGGCCCGCACTCCAGGCCACGGTGAGGGCGGGCATGGTGCCGTCGCGCGTGTGCAGCAGCTCGCGCCGGCCCTGGGCCGCCACGGGCTCGAATGGCAGCGGGTTGTGGCTGCCGCGCCGGAACATGAAGGCGCCCTCGCCCGGGCGTTGTTCGGCCTGCGCGAACCAGCGGTTGACGGCACCCACCAGCGCCTGGGTGGAGCGGTAGTTGGTGCCCAGCACGTAGTGGCGGCCCTCGGTGGCGCGGCGCGCCTGCAGGTAGCTGTGGATGTCGGCGCCGCGAAAGCCGTAGATGGACTGCTTGGGGTCGCCGATCAGCAGCAGGGCGCTGTGCGGGTCGTTGGCCGCCGTGCGATAGATCTGGTCGAACAGGCGGTACTGCAGCGGCGAGGTGTCCTGGAATTCATCGATCAGCGCCACCGGGTACTGGGCCAGGATGCGCTCGCGCAGCACAGCGCCGTTGTCGCCGGCCAGGGCCGTGTCCAGGCGCTGCAGCATGTCGGCAAAGCCGAAGCTGCCGGCCTGGCGCTTGAGGTGGGCCAGCCGCTGCGCCACGCGCGCGGCCGCATGCAGGCGCACGGCCACGCTGACGGGCGGCAGTTGCTCCAGCTGCTGCAGCAGCGCCTGCAGCTCGGCCAGCTCCAGCGGCATGAGCACATCGCCGGCCGATCCCTTGAAGGCCTCGGCCAGGCCTTCGGGGCTGAGGCGGTGGCGCGCGGCCTCGGTCAGCGCCAGCGGGCCGTCCAGCGGCGCGCGCGACCAGTCGGCCAGGGCGGCCAGCCAGCCGGTGTAGCGCGCGGGCTGCAGCTTGCGCTTGTCCCACAGCGCGCCATGGCCGTCGAGCTGTCCATCCAGCCACCGCTGCAGGCGCTGCGCCTTGTCGTCCCAGCCGGCCGCCAGGGCCAGCAGGCGGCTGCGGCGCTGCTCCATGGCGCACTGCAGGCAGTCGGCCAGGCTGCCCTCGCCCGCGCCAGGCACGGGGGGCTCGCGCAGCAGGGCGCGCATGTCATCGACCAGGGCGCCGACGTGGGGCCAGATCTTCAGGGCCTCGTCCAGCAGTTCGTCGGACAGCGGATAGCACTGCTGGCGCCAGTAGTCCTGCGCGGCCTCGGTCTGGCGCTGGCTTTCGTCGGGCTCCAGCGTTTCGTCGAAGAGGTTGCCGCTGTCGAAGGCATGCTCGCGCAGCATGCGCTGGCACCAGGCGTCGATGGTGTGGATGGCCGCGTCATCCATGCATTCGGCCGCCATGGCCAGGCGCCAGGCCGCGCGTTCGCGTGCCGCACCTTCAGGGTAGGCCTCGCGCAGCGCGTGCAGGAAGGCGTCGTGGGGCGCGGGCTCGGCCTCGCCACGAAAGCACTGCACGGCCTCGATCAGGCGCTTGCGTATGCGGTCGGACAGCTCGCGCGTGGCCGCGCGCGTGAAGGTCATGACGAGGATGTCGGGTGGCATCAGCGGGCGCTCGAAGGCCGTGCTGCTGATGCCGTCCAGGCTGCCCTCGCCATGCCCCAGCACCAGACGCAGGTAGAGCGCGGCGATGGTCCAGGTCTTGCCGGTGCCGGCGCTGGCCTCGATCAGGCGGCTGCCCCACAGCGGGAAGCGCTGTGCGTCGAGCACATGGCTGGTCACGGCTCCGATCATTTCTTCGCTCGCGCTCATTGCGCATCCCCCTGGTACGGCAGGACCTGCACCTGCGCGGCCACCCAGTCGAGCAGCGGCGCGTGGGCGGCATGGGCCAGGGCCTCGAAACGGCCATCGGCACTCAGGCGTTCGAAGTCCGGGTAGCAGCGCGCCCAGGACGGGTCCTCGCCTTCGCCGCCGACCAGATGGCCTCCTTCATAGGCCTGCTGGGCCGCCGCGGGAAAGCCTTCGGCCATGGCCAGGCCGCTGCGCAGCGGCAGGGGCAGCGGGCCGTCCTGGCCTTCACGCCACAAGGCCATCAACTCACCCAGCCGGACCAGCGCCTCGGACGGCTCCATGGGCAGCACCTGGACCACAGCGTCGCGCGCCACCACGCCCAGCTGGGCCCGCGAGCCGCTGGCGGACAGCGCCAGGCTGCGCAGGTAGACCGGCATGAGCTTGTCGGCATGGGGCAGTCCCTTGGCGTTGAGCAGGTTGCGCGGGTCCAGCAGCAGCCAGCACTGTGCGTCGTCCGCATCGGGGGACTCTTCGGTTTCGCAGGACTGGCGCAGCCCGTCGATCCAGTCGTCGAACACCAGGCCGTCCCGCTCGATCAGCAGCCGCCTGCGCGGCGCGGGATGGGCGTACAGGGCCAGTTGCTGGCGCCATTCGCGCAGCGAAGGCGTGACCGAGGACTGCAGCGCCCGCGCGCCGCGCTCGCCCAGCCCCGCCAGCGGCAGCCGCCCCGAGCGCGTGAGGCGCGCGACGGCCGCACGCACGCTGTCTTCCATGGCCTGGGCCACCTGCCCGGGCTCGTCCAGGCCGGCCGCCACCTGCTGCTGCAACTGCTGCACCAGCAGGTATTCGGTCAGGCCGTCGAGCTGGAACAGCTCCTCGTCCACGACCGGGTTGTCCTCCTGCTCGAAGCGCACCTGCAGGCGCTGGCGCAGGTAGGCGCGCGCCGGATGGCGCAGGAAATCGGTGAGCCTGGCCAGCGTCAGCGGCGCCGATGCGTCGGGCACAAAAGGCGGGCGCGGTTGCCCGGGCAATGCAGGCGGCTCGCTCGCACCATCGGGCTGTGCATGCGCTGCCCGCCATTCGCGCGCATAGGTGGTCCAGGGCGAACCCTCTTCGAAATAGCGGCGGCTGAACGGCTGCAGCAGGTGCTGCTGCGTACGCTGCGCCAGCAGCGACTGGCCGCCTTCGCCGCGCCAGCCGGCCTCCAGGTAGTCGCGCAGCTGGGAGACCAGGACCGAGGGCGGCTGCTCGCTGTTGTCGCGCACATGGTGGCCGGTCCAGCTGATGTAGAGCGCGCGGCGTGCGGACAGCAGGGCTTCGAGCATGAGCTGGCGGTCATCGTCGCGGCGCGCGCGGTCGCCGGGGCGCTGCTGGCCGGGCAGCGCCATCAGGTCGAAGTCGCTGCGCGTGGCGCGGCGCGGATAGTCGCCATCGTTCATGCCCAGCAGGCAGACCACCTCGAAGGGAATGGCGCGCATGGGCATCAGCGTGCAAAAGGTCACGCCACCGGCCCGAAAGCGCTGCGACAGCGAGGGTTGCTCCAGCGCCTGCATCCAGGCCTCCTGGGCCACGCCCAGTTCCACGGCATCCGCATAGCCGGCCTGCTCGCAGGCGCGCTGCCAGGCCGTGAGGGCCGCGTCCAGCGCGGCCAGCATGGCCTCGTCCTCATCGTCCTGCGCCTCGAAAAAATCCTGCAGCAGCGCGCGAAAGCGCTGCGCCCAGGCCTCGGGCGTGGCGGACTGCTCGGCCGCGCGCCACCAGGCCAGCATGCGATCCAGCAGCGCGGCCAGCACGCCGGCCAGCTCGGCCGACAGGCCGCCCACCTCGTCATAGGGCTCGATGCCACCAAAGGCCTGGCCGTCCTGCGCCACGCCGCTGGCATAGCCCAGCAGCATGCGCTGCAGGCCGAACCAGGCGCTGTTGTGTTCGCCACAGGCCTGCAGGCCCAGGGCGCCACGCTGCGGCGCATTGAGTCCCCAGCGGATGCCGGCTCCGGCCATCCAGCGCGTGAGCTGGGGCAGGTCGTCGGCCGCCAGCCCCATGCGCGCGGCAATGGCCGGCACATCGAGCAGGTCGCACAGCTCGCTGAGCCGGCAGCGCTGCTGCGGCAGGCGCAGCAGCCATTGCAGGGCCACGGCCAGCGGGCTGCTGGCGCGCGCACCCAGGTCGGCGATGTCGAAGGGAATGTGGCGCGGGTCATGCCGGCCGTACTGGCCGAACACGGCGCGTATGGAGGGTGCGGCGGTCTCTATGGACGGCAGCATGACCACCACATCACGCGGCGCCAGCGGCACCTGCCCTGGCTGGGCAGGATCCTGGGGCCGGGCCAGCATCTGCAGCAGCTGGTCGTGCAGCACCTCCAGCTCGCGCACCACGCTGTGGGCGCTGTGAAAGACGATGGAACGGTCGGCCCGTGCCACCTCCAGCGGCGGGTGCTCGGCCAGCGGCACCAGGTCGCGGATGCGCTGCTGCACCTGGGCCAGCAGCGGCGCGGTGCGCAGGTCCTCGGCATCGGTTTCGTCGAACAGGTCCACGCGCGGCATCTGCAGCTGCGCTGCGGCACCCGTGGTGTCGAAGGCGTCGAGCTGGCGCACATAGTCGCGGCTTTGCCGGCCCCAGGCGGCCAGCAGCGGATGGGCGTGGGCGTGCATGGCCTCCAGTGGCAGCTGCGCCAGATCACGCCCTCCGCGCAGCGGCTGGCGGCGCCGCGCCATGCGCAGCAGCTCGCGCCCGTCGATGGCGTCGGCCCAGTGAAAGCGGCAGGGATTGGGCACGGCCAGCAGGACCTGGCTGTAGCTTGCAATGGCGGCCAGGAATTCCAGCAGGCTCAGCGGCAACTGGCTGATGCCGAACACCACCACGCGGCGTGCCAGCGGCGCGGCCGGCGCCTCGCCCGACTGCAGCGCGGCCAGCACCCTGCCCTGCAGGCGCGCGCGCGTGGCGCCGCGCTGGTCCTCATCCAGCTCGGCCAGCACGGCGCGCCACAGGCGCGGCTGCCACAGCTGGCCTTCCGGCACCGCGGTGTCGGCCGCATCGGGGCGCAAAGGCATGGGCAGCAGGTCGCTCCCGGCCTCCCAGGCATCCAGCCAGTCGGCGCGGTAGATCTGGTATTGGTCGAAAAGGTCAGCCAGGCGCTGGGCCAGCTGCAGCAACCGCTCGGGCTCGCCGGGGCGCAGAAAGCCTGCAATGGGGGCGAAGGCCGGGTCATGCAGGCACTGCGGCAGCAGGCGCATCAGCCGCCAGGTCATGGGCGTCTTGTCCAGCGGCGATTCGCGCGGCACGGCCTGGCGGCCCAGCACCTGGCGGTAGCTGCGCCACACAAAGCGCGCGGGCAGTTCCACGCGCGCGGCGGCGCACACGCCCAGCTGCTCGGCCATGCGCATCTTGAACCACTCGGCCATGCCGTTGCTCTGCACCAGCACCACCTCGGGCTCCAGCACATCCAGCGGGTGCGCAGCCAGCCATGCCAGCACCGTGTCGGCCAGCACCTCCGTCTGATTCCCGTGCAGGGCGATCAAGCCCGGCTGCCAATGCAATGCCACCTCTGCGCCCCCGTGCTCCAAGCCATGCGAGCAGCGAGCTTAACGCGGCCAGGGCCTGCCTGCAGGCTGTTTACCAGTGCAGGTAGAACATGGCCTTGGCCAGCAGCGCGATGGCCAGCACATGGAAGAACACGCTCAGGTGCAGGCGGTGCGAGCGGCGCCCGCCCAGCACACCGCGCCGGCGCCACCACATGGCCGCCAGAAAATGCCCGAACACGCTGAACGCCAGCATGATCTTGAGCGCCAGCAGCAGGCCGAAGCTGCTGGCCAGCGGAGCGGCAAAGGCGGCAGCCAGCGCAGCGCGGTGCTGCCAGGCCAGGCCCAGCCCCGCGCCGTACAGCACCATCAGCACCCAGGGCATGACGGCCACTGCGCGGTCGCCCAGCGCCTGCTCGGTGGCGCGCGCCACGGCGGCGGGCAGGTGGCGACGCGCCCCGGCCAGCAGCACGACTTCGAAGAACACCGTGCCGGCAAAGGCAATGGCCGCCAGCAGGTGCAGGGTCAGCAACAGTCCGTAGCTCATGCGCGGCTCCTGTGCGACAGCGACAGCGGCAGGGGCAGGGACAGAGGAAGGGATGCGGAAGCCGGCAGCAGATCGGCCAGCGTGAAGCCGTCCAGATGGGCCATGAAGCTGTCCAGCGCCCCGCCCAGCACGCCGGCCAGCCGGCAGTCCTGCGCAAGCGTGCAGGCCGGCGGGCTGGTGCCCGTGAAGCATTCGACGATGGCAAGGTCCGGCTCCATGCCGCGCACCACGTCGCCCAGGCCGATGTCGGCCGGCGCATGGGCCAGGCGCATGCCGCCGCCCTTGCCGCGCACGGTGACGATCCAGCCGCGCAGCGCCAGCTGGTGCGTGACCTTCATGAGGTGGGCTTCGGAGATGGCATGGGCCTGGGCGATCTCGGCAATCGTGCACAGCCGCCCGGGGTGGCGCGCCACATGCATGAGCAGGCGCAGCGCGTAGTCGGTCATCAGGGTCAGGCGCATGGCAGGTCTGCTCTCATGCCTGCCGGTCGGCACGCGGGCGCACCAGCAGGGGGGCGAAACGCCACAGGTACAGCGCAAAGGCCAGTACCCAGGCAGCGGCCGAGGCATGCAGCGCCGCCAGCGACAGCACCGTGGGCAGCAGGGCCGCCAGGCGCAGGACGACAGCGGCAATGACCAGGGCATAGGCGGCGACGATGCTGCGGTCGGTGCGCAGCGGCAGGCCCAGGTGGCCCATCGACGTCCGTGTGCACATGCCGATGATGAGCAGGGCAAAGCCGCCCGCACCGATCACATGCACGGGCCAGGCGGGGCGCAGCACCCATCCGGCTGCATGTGCGCCGGCCACCAGCAGACCCGCACCCAGCGCCGCGTGGCCCAGGTAGAGAATCCACAGCAGCGGCACGCGGCGCACGGCCTGGGGCTTCCAGGCCAGCACCTGCCACAGGGCGATCAGGCCCGCCACGGCCAGGCCGGCGGCCAGGCCCGGCCACCAGCCCGCCAGCAGGCAGGCGATAGCCACCACGCCAGCGGCCAGCTGCCACTGGCCGCTGGCCGTGTGCATGGGGATCTGCAGGCCGGTCACAGCGCGCATGGCGAAGAAGGGGATCACGCGCCGCGCGATCAGCAGCGCGATCACGGCCATGCACAGCAGGCCTGCGTTGAAGCGCTGCATGAGCGCGCCGTAGTCGCCTTGCCAGATGGACCACAGGTACAGCGCATCGGCCACGCCCAGGCCCGCCAGCAGCAGGGGCAGCCCGTAGTTGCGCCGGCTGCGCGCCACCTGGATGGCACGGCCCAGCGCCAGCGCGGCCCAGCAGAAGAAGGCCGTCTCGCACAGCGCGGCGACCGCAAAGGCCTGCGGCCCCGGCAGCAAGAAGCCTGCGCGGGCCACCAGCCACAGCAGGCACAGCGCGCCCAATGCCCGGCCCTGCAGGGGGTTGCGCCCTGTCCAGTTGCTGCCTGCCGTGAACAGAAAGCCCACGGCAATGGTGGCCACGAAGGCCCACAGCATCTCGTGCGCATGCCAGAACACGCCGGGCATGCGCCCCGCGATCCACTGCGGCGCATGGACCCACAGCGCCACCGACAGTGCAGCCCAAAGGCAGCCCAGCAGGTACAGCGGCCGGAATCCCAGCTCCAGGAAAGCCTTCCATTGCGGAGCCTCCCGGGTTCGCAGGGGTTCCTCCAGTTCCAGCCATTGCGCCATGATGTCCACTCCTTCCGGCCCGCCGTGCGCCTGCATAAGATGTATTCAGCGTACATCTTCAGGCGCGCGGGCGGGGCCGCTGCGGCACCACCTTCTGACCCACATCAAGCAGGAGCCAAGCATGGCACTCGAACACGCAAAGCCACTGGATGTCATCGCCCTGCACGCCCGCGACGGCATGCACATCAGCACCAGCCTGATCAGGACCCCGCAGCTGCAGCTGCTTCGGCTGGTGCTGCCGCCCGGCCATGCACTGCCGCGCCACCAGGTGCCGGGCGAGGCCACCATCCATTGCCTGGCGGGCGAAGCCGGCATCGCCACGCGCGTGGCCAGCCTGCGGCTGGTGGCCGGCTCGGTGGTGCTGGTGCCCGCTGGCGAGCCCCATGACGTGCACGCCCGGGGCGAACAGGGCTGCGTGCTGCTGGTGACCGTGACAATGCAGCCGCCCCCCGCCTGAGTGACTGGAGCATGTGGCCCGGGCGTCCTGAACAACGGCAGGCTTTTCAGCAGCACAAAGAAAAACGGACTGCTCCTTGCGAAGCAGTCCGTAATTTTTTACTGAATTTGGTGGCCTGGGACGGAATCGAACCGCCGACACAAGGATTTTCAATCCTCTGCTCTACCGACTGAGCTACCGGGCCGAGAACTAGATTATATGCAGGATTTTTTGGCCCAAAAACGAAAAAGCCAAAATTCCTTCAAAAAGTCTATCCGCGCTTGTTGCGGCCCAGGTCCACGCCCAGCTGGCGCAGCTTGCGGTACAGGTGGGTGCGCTCCAGGCCGGTCTTCTCGGCCACGCGTGTCATGGAGCCGCCTTCGCGTGCCAGGTGGAATTCGAAGTAGGCCTTCTCGAAGCCGTCGCGCGCCTCGCGCAGCGGGCGGTCCAGGTCGAACCCCTGGTGTGCATGCGGCACGTTGTTGTCCACCGGCACGCGGCTGGCCGCAGGCGCGACCACGGCCGCAGTGTCCGGCTCGACCACCGCCACGGGTGCTGCAGCCGGTGCCTGGCTGGCGGCGTTGCGCGCCAGGCCCTGCTCCACGGCCTTGAGCAGCTTTTGCATGGTGATGGGCTTTTCGAGGAAGGACAGTGCGCCGATGCGCGTGGCCTCCACGGCCGTCTCGATGGTGGCGTGGCCGCTCATCATGATCACGGGCATGGTCAGCAGGCCTGCCGAGGCCCATTCCTTGAGCAGCGATACGCCATCGGTGTCGGGCATCCAGATGTCGAGAAGCACGAGGTCGTAGGTGTTGGAGGCGCGCGCCGAGCGTGCCTGACCGGCGTTCTCGGCCACGTCCACACTATGACCTTCGTCGTTGAGGATTTCCGACAACAAATCCCGGATCCCCAGTTCGTCGTCGACCACCAGTATGTTTGCCATGTGTCTTAAGCCTATGTGCTGAGGCGCGGGGCGTCAGGCCTATCCTGTGCGCTCAGGCGCAAATGATAGCGACACTTGTGCGCCTTGAATCACCCCGTCATCCACCCTGTTGCCCAGGTCGATGCGGGCGCCATGCTCGTCTGCGATTTTCTTGACCACGGCCAGGCCCAGGCCGGTGCCTCGCACCTTGGTCGTGACGTAGGGCTCGAAGGCCCGTTGAAGGATGTTGGCGGCAAAGCCCGTGCCGCTGTCACTGATGCTCAGGCGCACGCGGCGCGTGGACTCGTTCCAGCGCGTCTCTAGGGTCACGGGGCCGGGGGGCTGGCCGCTTTCCTGCGCGCGCTGGGCCGTGGCGTCCTGGGCGTTCTGCAAAAGATTGTGAATGACCTGGCGCAGCTGCTGGCCATCGCCGGAAATCGGCGGGCACTGCGGGTCCAGCGCGCAGTCCACGCGCACTTCGGCATTCTCTTCCCCATACAGCTGGAGCACATCGGTGACCAGCGCGTTGAGGTCCAGCGACTGCAGGTTGGCGGCGGGAAGGCGCGCGTAGTCACGGAATTCATCGACCAGGCGCTTCATGGCGCCGACCTGATCGACGATGGTCTTGACGGACTTGGCCAGCAGCGCCTGGTCAGCCGGCTGCAGCTTGTCGGTCAGCCGCATGGCCATGCGCTCGGCCGACAGCTGGATGGGCGTGAGCGGGTTCTTGATCTCGTGGGCCACGCGGCGCGCCACCTCGCCCCAGGCCTGGGCACGCTGGGCCGAGACGATTTCCGAGATGTCGTCGAAGACCAGCAGGCGCTGCGCATCGGGCAGTTCTGCACCGCGCATGACCAGGGTGGTGGTGTGCTGGATGACGCCGCCATCGGTGGAGGCATGCAGCTCATGCACCAGTTGCCAGCGATCGCGCCCCTGCTCGCCCAGGAAGAGCGCGAACTGCTCCTGCACGACTTCGCCGAACTGCTCCAGCCCCGGCACCTGGGACAGCAGCCGGCCTTCATGGACCGCCATGGGCGCGCGCAAAATGCGCGTGGCGCCGGGATTGCTCAGCACGATGGCGCCCCGCGCGTCCAGCACGATGACGCCCGAGGTGAGGTTGTCGAGGATGGTCTGCAGGTTGCCGCGCGCCGCATCGAGCTGGCCCATGCTGCGGTTGGCTTCGGCGCGGGCGTCGGCCAGTTGCTGGGTCATCAGCGCAAAGGAGCGCGTGAGCCCGCCGATCTCGTCGCGCGTCTGCAGCGCGGGCTTGGGCCGCAGGTCGCCACGCGCCACGTCGCGCATGCCCTGGGCCAGCAGCAGCAGCGGCCGGGCCAACTGGTTGCCCAGCACGATGGCCAGCACCACGGCGCCGAACACGGCCAGGAACAGGCTGAGCGTGAGCGTGCCTATGTACATGCGCTGCAGGCCCGCGCGTGCCAGCGCGCGTTCCTGGTATTCGCGGTTGGCGGCCTGCACTGCCAGGGCATTGGTCACCAGGGCCTGCGGCAGCGCGATGGTGGCCTGCAGGTAGCGCGGCTCGGCCAGCAGGCCCACGCTGGGGTTGGGCACCAGGGCCAGGGTGCGGACCTGGGCGCCGGGCGCGGTGGCACCGGGCTGGGCCGTGCCGTCGTCGTCCAGGCCTTCGATGCTGGCCACGGCGCGCTGCTCGCGCAGCGAGCGCAGCATTTGCGCGCTGGGGCGTTCGGGCTGCAGGTTGAACCGCGACTGGCCTGCGCTGGCCACCGCGCGCAAGCCAGCCAGCTCGCCACTGCGCGGCACCGGCGCCGGACCCACGACGGCGATTTCGGAGGCGCTCCACAACACGACATCGGTGGCACCCAACTGGTCGCGCACGCGCTCCAGGATCAGTGCCGCGCCCGCGTCGGAGACCTGGGTCAGCTGGGCGCCTGCGGTGCGCGTGTTGTTGGCCATGTCATTGGCCACGGTCTCCAGCGTGGCACTGGCCAGGCTGACGCCTGCCGACAGCGCGCCCTCGACCTGCACGTCGAACCAGCTTTCGATGGAGCGCGAGACGAACTGGTAGGAGACGATGTAGATCAGCAGGCCCGGCACCAGGCCCACCAGCGTGAAGATGCCGGCCAGCTTGAGCAGCAGGCGGCTGCCGAAGCGCCCGCGCTGCAGCCGTATGGCCAGGCGGATGCCGCCCCAGACCAGGATGGCCAGCAGCAGGCCGGCCACGACCACATTGGCGGCGAACAGCCAGTTGTAGTTGCGTTCGTAGTCCAGGCGATTGTTGGTGGCCAGGGTGAGCAGGAACAGCAGCAGCACGCCGACCAGGCCCATGAGGCCGGCGCCCACGCCCACCGCCCAGCGCGTGCCGCGCGACAGGCCGGCCGAGGCCGGCAGGGCCCCGCGTTCGTCGTCGGCTGCGGCCCTGCTCATGGGGCGTCTTCCAGCATCTGGGTGCGCGACAGCTGCAGGTTCCAGCCCGAGCGGCCCAGCGCGCCGATCTGCAGCGGCCTTGGCAGTTGGGACAGGTCGATGCGAAAGCGCAGTTGCACCGATACGCCCGATTGCGTGGGCGCCGTATCCATGATCTTCCAGCGCGAGATGCGCTGCATGGAGGCCAGCGCATCGTCCAGGCTTTCGAAGGTCTGGCCCAGCGCCAGCCCCAGGCCGCTGCTGGAGAACGGAGTGCTGGAGATGTGCAGGCGCCAGCGGCGCGTCAGCGGCTGGTGGCTGAGGCGGTAGTGGCGGCTGGCGGTGGCCAGTTGCTGATCGGACCAGTACCAGCGCTCGCGCTGGATCTGGGCATCGGCCACGAAGTACATGGGAATGCCCTGGCGCAGCGCATCGTCGATCTGGTAGGGCAGCTCGAAATGGAGGTTGGTCGACAGCAGCAGGCCGTCGTCGGAGCGATCGAGCTGCATGGGGCCGATCTCGGCCGTCAGGGCATCGGCCCTGGCCTGCAGGCCCAGGCCCGCCAGCACGCCGGCCAGCAGCAGCGCCCCGGCCAGCCGCGCCAGCAGGCGCAGCCAGGCTGGCGACCAGGCCCGATGGGGGAGGTCAGCGCGTCTTTTGCAGCAAGGCGTAGAAGAAGCCGTCGTGGTCACCCAAAGCATTGTCAGCCAGCATGCCGGCTTTGTCGGCGTTGCCCGGGATTAAATGCCCCGGTGCCGCCAGGGTTCGCGCCTCACTGTTGCGTGTAACAAACGCTTGAACCTGTGCCTCGCCCTCCTCCCTGAAGACCGAACAGGTGCAGTAGAGCAGGCGTCCACCGGGCTGCAGCAGGGGCCACAGGGTGTCCAGCAGGCGCGCCTGGATCTCGGCCAGTTGGCGCACATCGCTTTCACGGCGCAGCCAGCGCACGTCGGGCTGGCGCCGCACGATGCCCGAGGCCGTGCAGGGTGCGTCCAGCAAGATGGCGTCGAACCGCTGGCCGCCGCATTGCGCATCGAACCACTGGTCGGGCCGGGATGCGTCGGCCACCACCACGCGGGCCTGCAAGTGCAGCCGCCCCAGCGTGTCTGCGATGCGCGCGGCACGCTCGGCATCTATCTCCAGCGCCGTGACCTCCAGGGTCTGCGGGGCGGCGTACTCCAGCAGGTGGGCCGTCTTGCCGCCCGGGGCGGCGCAGGCATCGAGCACACGCAGCGCGCGGCCGGCGGGCTGCTCCAGCCCCTGCAGCAGCAACGGTGCGGCCAGTTGCGCAGCCGCATCCTGCACCGAGGCCAGGCCCTCGTCGAAGCCCGGCAGGGACTGCACCGGCAGGGCCTGCTGCAGTTGCAGGCCGCTGTCGGCCACGGCAAGGGAAGGCACGTCCATGGCCTGCAGCGCCGCCTGGTAGGACTGGCGGTCCGTTTGCTGGCGGTTGACGCGCAGCGTCATCGGCGGCTGTTCATTGTTGGCCTGCAGGATGGCCTGCCAATGCACGGGATGGTCCTTGCGCAGGCGGGCAATCCACCAGGCGGGATGGTTCCAGACGGCCTGCGGCTGGTCGTCGGTGGCTGCGACCAGGGCATTGCGCTCGCGCAGAAAGCGACGCAGGCAGGCGTTGACGAAACCGGACTGGGCGCGCGTCGGCCCCTGCTTGGCCGCCTCCACCGTCTGGTTGACCAGGGTAAATGGGGGGTACGGCGCCCGGGATTCATCCCAGGCCAGGGCCAGGGCCGTGTTCAGCAATGCGCTGACGCGGGGTGGCGGATTGCGCGAGGCCAGCTGCCTTTGCAGCGCCTGGGCACGGCCCAACTGGCGCAGCACCTGGAACAGCAGCGCCTGGACGCCGGGGCGCAGCGGCTGCGCCACGCGCGCCAGCACACTGCGGCTGGACTGGCCTTCAAGCACGGACTGCAGGCATTGGGCGACGGCATCGAGCTGCTGCCACAGGGCCGGTCCTTGCGAGGGCGCCGCAGCGCGGCGCGGGGAAGAATGCGTGCGTTGGTTCATGTTCCACTTTCCTGTGCCTTGCTGGCCACAGGTTCGATCAGCAGGCTGCGCACCGGGCGAAAGCCCAGCAGCCAGGCCAGCAGCCTGGCCGGATATTGCGCGATGGCGGCGTTGTAGCGCTCGGCCGCGGCATTGAATTGCTGCAGTCCCAGGCGGTTGCGCACCTGGTGCTCGGTCCAGCGCTGCTGCCACGGCTGCAGCGGATCGGGGTCCGGCGATGGGGCGTCTGGTGGCGCAGCACCGGTGACTGCGGCGCCGGCACCGGTATCAACGGCGACCTTGGTCATGGCCTGCCAGGCCACGTCCAGCGCCGAACAGGCGTGCTCCAGCGAGGCCAGCGCGGTCTCGCGCAGCGGCCGGCCACGGGCATCGACCAGGGCCGCCTGCAGCTGTGCGGCGGTCTGGTGCAGTGCGGCCTGTGCATGCACAAGGGCGGGACTTTGGCCTTCGGCCTTGGGCTGGGCCTCGAAGGCCTGCAGCATCGCATGCCACTGGCCCAGGTGGGCATCGAGCGCGCCGAACTGCTGCACGCAGCCGCTGCGCAGCCGGGCCAGCCGGCTGTATGCGCCAACGGCCCAGAACACGAGCAGGGCCAGCAGCATCCATTCAAGAGACAAGGACCACATCGTCTGCAATGGCCCGGCCGGAGGCTGGTCCGGCCGAACCCTGGTTATTCCCAAAAGAAAAACGCTCCCGCCTGCGCAGGGCAGGCCGGGAGCGTCGCGTCACTTCACGGGCTCGCTCTCGCTCGCCCGGGCGTGTCAGTCGGCAGAGCCGTCACCGGCGACAGCGATGGCACCGATGTCGTCCTCGGCCGTCACACCTGCCAGTTCGGCGGCTTCGGCGTCGGCGATGGCACGGCGCTCTGCGTCGTCCATGGCGTCCTTGGCCTTGCGTGCCTGATGGTAGGCCAGACCCGTACCAGCGGGGATCAGGCGACCCACGATGACGTTTTCCTTCAGGCCACGCAGCTCGTCGCGCTTGCCCATGATGGCAGCCTCGGTGAGCACGCGGGTCGTTTCCTGGAACGACGCGGCGGAGATGAAGGAGTCGGTCGACAGCGAGGCCTTGGTAATACCCAGCAGCACGTTGGAGTACGTGGCGGGGATCTTGCCTTCGCGCTGCAGGGCCTCGTTGGTATTGAGGATTTCCGAGCGCTCGACCTGCTCGCCAGCGATGTAGGTCGAATCGCCGGTGTTCTCGACCACGACGCGGCGCAGCATCTGGCGAACGATCACCTCGATGTGCTTGTCATTGATCTTCACACCCTGCAGGCGGTAGACGTCCTGCACTTCATCGACGATGTAGCGCGACAGCTCCTCGATGCCCAGCAGGCGCAGGATGTCCTGCGGATCGGCGGGGCCGTCGACGATGGACTCGCCCTTGTTGACCACCTGGCCTTCGTGCACCAGGATGTTCTTTTCCTTGGGCACGAGTTCTTCCCAGACCTTGCCATCCAGATCGGTGATCTGCATGCGCACCTTGCCCTTGGTTTCCTTGCCGAAGGAGATGGTGCCGGTCATCTCGGCCAGCGTGCCCTTGTCCTTGGGCGTACGGGCTTCGAACAGCTCGGCCACACGGGGCAGACCGCCGGTAATGTCGCGGGTCTTCTGGCCTTCGACAGGGATACGGGCCAGCACTTCGCCGGGGCCCACGTCCTGGCCGTCACGCACCTGGATCAGAGCGCCGACCTGGAAGCCGATCGTCACCGAGTGGTCGGTGCCGGGGATCTTGACTTCCTGGTTGTTGGCATCGATCAGCTTGACCTGGGGACGCACGACCTTGGCAGAGCCACGGCGCTTGGGATCGATCACCACCAGCGTGGACAGGCCGGTCACTTCATCGACCTGCTTGGCCACGGTCAGGCCCTCTTCCACATTCTCGAAGCGCACCTGGCCGGCGTACTCGGTAATGATGGGTCGGGTCAGCGGATCCCAGTTGGCCAGGATCAGACCGGCCTTGACCTGCTGGTCGGGCCTGACGGTCAGCACGGCACCATAAGGCACCTTGTGGCGCTCACGCTCGCGACCGTTGTCGCTGATGACGATTTCGCCCGAACGCGAAATCACGACCAGCTCACCCTTGGTGTTGCTGACGTAGCGCATCGTGCTGTTGAAGCTGATGGAGCCGTTGGACTTGGCTTCCACGCTCGATGCGATGGCAGCGCGCGAAGCGGCACCACCGATGTGGAAGGTACGCATCGTCAGCTGCGTGCCGGGCTCGCCGATGGACTGGGCGGCGATCACACCCACGGCTTCGCCGAGGTTGATCTGGCCGCCGCGGCCCAGGTCGCGGCCGTAGCACTTGGCGCACAGGCCGTAGCGGGTCTCGCAGTTCAGCGCCGTACGGACCTTGATCTCGTCCACGCCCTGCGATTCCAGCTCGTCGATCACGTCTTCGTTGAGCAGCGTGCCTGCGGACAGCAGGACAGCCAGCGTCTCGGGATGCACGACGTCCTCGGCCGTGGTGCGGCCCAGCACGCGGTCGCGCAGCGACTCGATCACTTCACCGCCTTCGACGATGGCGCGCATCAGTGCGCCATTGGTCGTGCCGCAATCGTCCTCGTTGACCACCAGATCCTGCGTCACGTCCACCAGGCGACGCGTCAGGTAGCCGGAGTTGGCCGTCTTCAACGCCGTGTCGGCCAGACCCTTTCGGGCGCCGTGGGTGGAGATGAAGTACTGCAGAACGTTCAGGCCTTCACGGAAGTTCGCCGTAATGGGCGTCTCGATGATGGAGCCGTCAGGCTTGGCCATCAGGCCACGCATGCCGGCCAGCTGGCGGATCTGCGCGGCCGAGCCGCGGGCGCCGGAGTCGGCCATCATGTAAATGGCGTTGAACGATTCCTGCTCGACTTCGTTGCCGTGGCGGTCGATGACCTTTTCCTTGGCCAGCTGGGCCATCATGACCTTGGAGACTTCGTCGCCGGCCTTGCCCCAGATGTCCACCACCTTGTTGTAGCGCTCGCCAGAGGTCACGAGACCGGAGACGTACTGCTGCTCGATCTCCTTCACCTCGGCTTCGGCACGGCCGATGATCTCGGCCTTTTGCGGCGGCACCAGCATGTCGCCGATGGCGATCGAGATACCGGCGTGCGTGGACAGGCGGAAGCCGTTTTGCAGCAGCTTGTCAGCGAAGACCACCGTGGCCTTGAGACCGCACTTGCGGAACGAGGCGTTGATGAGCTTGGAGATTTCCTTCTTCTTGAGCGCCTTGTTCATGTGGCTGAACGGCAGGCCCTTGGGAAGGATCTCGGACATCAGGGCGCGGCCCACGGTGGTTTCCACCAGGCCGGTCGAAGGCTCGAACTCGCCGGAGTCCTTGTTCTTGGTCCACTCGGTCAGACGCACGCTGATCTTGGCGGCCAGTTCGACCTGGTCGGAGTCCAGCGCGCGCTGCACTTCACCGATGTCGGCGAAGATCATGCCTTCGCCCTTGCCGTTGATGCGCTCGCGCGTTGCGTGGTACAGACCCAGCACCACGTCCTGCGAAGGAACGATGGAGGGCTCGCCCGATGCGGGGAACAGCACGTTGTTGGAGGCCAGCATCAGCGTGCGGGCTTCCATCTGTGCTTCCACCGACAGCGGAACGTGGACAGCCATCTGGTCACCGTCGAAGTCGGCGTTGAAGGCCGCGCAGACGAGCGGGTGCAGCTGGATGGCCTTGCCTTCGATCAGGATGGGCTCGAAGGCCTGGATGCCCAGGCGGTGCAGCGTGGGAGCACGGTTCAGCATGACCGGGTGCTCCTTGATGACCTCTTCGAGGATGTCCCACACCACGGGCGTGCCGGATTCGACTTCCTTCTTCGCCGCCTTGATGGTGGTGGCGATGCCGCGCTGCTCGAGCTGCGCGAAGATGAAGGGCTTGAACAGTTCCAGCGCCATCAGCTTGGGCAGGCCGCACTGGTGCAGCTTGAGGTACGGACCCACCGTGATCACGGAACGGCCCGAGTAGTCCACGCGCTTGCCCAGCAAGTTCTGGCGGAAACGACCGCTCTTGCCCTTGATCATGTCGGCCAGCGACTTCAGGGCACGCTTGTTGGCGCCCGTCATGGCCTTGCCACGGCGGCCGTTGTCCAGCAGCGAGTCCACGGCTTCCTGCAGCATGCGCTTTTCGTTGCGCGCGATGATTTCCGGAGCCTTCAGCTCCAGCAGGCGGCGCAGACGCGAGTTGCGGTTGATGACGCGGCGGTACAGGTCGTTCAGGTCGGACGTTGCAAAGCGGCCGCCGTCCAGCGGCACCAGCGGACGCAGGTCCGGGGGCAGCACGGGCAGCACTTCCATGACCATCCAGCCCGGCTTGATGCCGGACTTCTTGAACGCTTCCAGCAGCTTCAGGCGCTTGGCGTTCTTCTTGACCTTGACTTCGGAGCCGGTCAGATCGCCGCGCAGACGCTCGGTCTCGACATCGATGTCGATGCCTTCGAGCAGGTCCTTGATGCCTTCGGCGCCCATCTTGGCTTCGAACTCGTCACCATATTCGGTGCGCTTGGCCTCGTAATCGTCCTCGGTCATGATGCTGAACTTCTTCAGCGGGGTCATGCCGGGGTCGGTCACCACGTAGGCTTCGAAGTACAGCACGCGTTCGATGTCGCGCAGCGTCATGTCGAGCACCAGGCCCAGACGCGACGGCAGCGACTTCAGGAACCAGATGTGGGCGCAAGGCGCAGCCAGATCGATGTGGCCCATGCGCTCGCGGCGCACCTTGGTCTGGGTCACTTCGACGCCGCACTTCTCGCAGATCACACCGCGGTGCTTGAGGCGCTTGTACTTGCCGCACAGGCACTCGTAGTCCTTGATGGGGCCAAAGATCTTGGCGCAGAACAGACCATCGCGCTCGGGCTTGAACGTGCGGTAGTTGATGGTCTCGGGCTTCTTCACCTCGCCGAAGGACCAGGAACGGATCTTCTCGGGAGAAGCCAGACCGATCTTGATGGCATCGAAATGCTCATCAGGCGTGAATTGCTTGAACAGGTCGAGTAGAGATTTCATAAGACTCTTTCCCTTTTCAATATTTAAGAACGCTCAAGCTCGATGTCGAGGCCCAGGGAGCGGATTTCCTTGACCAGCACGTTGAACGACTCGGGCATGCCTGCCTCGATGGCGTGCTCGCCCTTGACGATGGATTCGTACACCTTGGTACGGCCCACCACGTCGTCGGACTTCACGGTCAGCATTTCCTGCAGCACATAGGCGGCGCCGTAAGCTTCCAGCGCCCACACTTCCATTTCCCCGAAACGCTGGCCACCGAACTGGGCCTTGCCGCCCAGCGGCTGCTGCGTCACCAGAGAGTACGGACCCGTGGAGCGGGCGTGCATCTTGTCGTCCACCAAGTGGTGCAGCTTCAGGTAATGCATGTAGCCGATGGTGGTCGGACGCTCGAAGCGGTCGCCGGTGCGGCCGTCATACAGGTAGGCCTGCGTGCGCGACTCGGTCAGCCCCTTGCGCTGGGCCAGCTCCTCCGGATATGCCAGATGCAGCATGTCCTGGATTTCCTGCTCGGAAGCGCCATCGAACACCGGCGTGGCAAACGGCACGCCCGTGGTCAGCGCCTGCGCCATGGACACGATCTCCTTGTCCTCGAGCTGCGTCAGGTCTTCCTTGCGGCCGCGCGAGTTGTAGATCTCTTCCATGAAGGAGCGGATCTCGGCAGCGCGGGCTTCCTGCTGCAGCATGTCGCCGATGCGCTGGCCCAGGCCCTTGCCGGCCCAGCCCAGATGCACTTCCAGCACCTGGCCGATGTTCATACGCGAAGGCACGCCCAGCGGGTTCAGCACGATGTCGGCAGTGGAGCCGTCGGCCATGTAGGGCATGTCCTCGACCGGAACGATCTTGGAGACCACGCCCTTGTTGCCGTGGCGGCCGGCCATCTTGTCGCCGGGTTGCAGGCGGCGCTTGACAGCCAGGTAGACCTTGACCATCTTGAGCACGCCAGCGGGCAGCTCGTCGCCCTGGGTGAGCTTCTTGCGCTTTTCTTCAAAAGCCAGGTCGAAGCTGTGGCGCGTCTGCTCCAGCGAGTTCTTGATGGACTCGAGCTGGGTGGCGACTTCGTCCTCTGCAGGACGGATGTCGAACCAGTGGAACTTCTCCACGCCGTCCAGGTACGCCTTGTCGATCTTGGCACCCTTGGCCAGCTTCTGCGGGCCGCCGTTGGCCACGCGGCCATTGAGCAGCTTTTCGATACGGTCGAAGGCGTCGGCCTCGACGATGCGCAGCTGGTCGTTCAGGTCCAGGCGGTAGCGCTTGAGCTCATCGTCGATGATCTGCTGGGCGCGCTTGTCACGCTGGATGCCTTCACGGGTGAAGACCTGCACGTCGATCACAGTGCCTTGCGAGCCCTGGTCCACGCGCAGCGAAGTGTCCTTCACGTCGGAAGCCTTCTCGCCGAAGATGGCGCGCAGCAGCTTCTCTTCAGGCGTCAGCGTGGTCTCGCCCTTGGGCGTGACCTTGCCGACCAGCACATCGCCGGGCTGCACTTCCGCACCCACGTAGATGATGCCGGACTCGTCCAGGCGGTTGAGCTGCTGCTCGGACAGGTTCGGGATGTCGCGCGTGATTTCCTCGGCACCGAGCTTGGTGTCGCGGGCCATCACCACGAGTTCTTCGATGTGGATCGAGGTGTAGCGGTCCTCGGCCACCACGCGCTCGTTGATCAGGATCGAATCCTCGAAGTTGTAGCCGTTCCAGGGCATGAACGCGATCAGCATGTTCTGACCGATGGCGATTTCGCCCAGGTCGGTCGATGCGCCGTCGGCCACCACATCACCCTTGGCCAGCTTGTCGCCACGCTTGACGATGGGACGCTGGTGGATGTTCGTGTTCTGGTTGGAACGCTGGTACTTGATGAGGTTGTAGATGTCCACGCCGACTTCGCCGGCCACGGCTTCAGCGTCGTTCACGCGGACCACGATGCGGGTTGCATCGACATAGTCCACGATACCGCCGCGGGTAGCCGTCACCACGGTGCCGGAGTCCACTGCCGCCACGCGCTCGATGCCCGTGCCCACCATGGGCTTTTCGGGACGCAGCACAGGCACGGCCTGACGCGACATGTTGGCGCCCATCAATGCGCGGTTCGCGTCATCGTGCTCCAGGAACGGAATCAGCGAGGCAGCCACCGACACGATCTGTGCGGGCGACACGTCCATGTACTGAACGCGCTCGGCCGACACCAGGGTCGAATCACCCTTTTCGCGGGCCGACACCAGGTCGCCGGTCAGGCGGCCTTCGGCATCCAGATCGGCATTGGCCTGGGCGATGATGTACTTGCCTTCCTCGATGGCCGACAGGTAGTCGATCTCCATCGTGACCTTGCCGTCCGCCACCCGGCGGTACGGCGTCTCGATGAAGCCGTACTCGTTCAGGCGGGCGTACAGGGCCAGCGAGTTGATCAGGCCGATGTTCGGGCCTTCAGGCGTTTCGATGGGGCAGACGCGGCCGTAGTGGGTCACGTGCACGTCGCGCACTTCGAAGCCCGCACGCTCGCGGGTCAGACCGCCCGGGCCCAGGGCCGAGACGCGACGCTTGTGCGTGATTTCGGCCAGAGGGTTGGTCTGGTCCATGAACTGCGACAGCTGCGACGCACCGAAGAATTCCTTCAGGGCGGCCGAAATCGGCTTGCTGTTGATCAGGTCATGGGGCATCAGCGGCTCTTGCTCGGCCTGGCCCAGACGCTCCTTCACAGCCTTCTCGATACGTGCCAGGCCCGTGCGGTACTGGTTCTCGGCCAGTTCGCCCACGCAACGCACGCGGCGGTTGCCCAGGTGGTCGATATCGTCGACTTCACCCTTGCCGTTGCGCAGATCCACCAGGATCTTGACCACGGCCAGGATGTCCTCGTTGGACAGCACCATGGGGCCGGTGGCGCCATCGCGGCCGACCTTGGCGTTGAACTTCATGCGGCCCACGCGCGACAGATCGTAGGTGTCGGCGTTGTAGAACAGGCGCTGGAACAGGGCCTGGACGGCGTCTTCGGTCGGCGGCTCGCCGGGGCGCATCATGCGGTAGATGGCCACGCGTGCGGCGAACTCGTCCACGGTTTCGTCGGTGCGCAGGGTCTGCGAGATGTAGGCGCCCTGGTCCAGCTCATTCGTGTAGATGCACTGCAGATCCTGGATGCCGGCGCTGCGCAGCTTCTTGAGCAGGGACTCGGTCAGCTCTTCGTTGGCCTTGGCGATGATCTCGCCCGTATCCGGATCGACGATGTTCTTGGCGACCACACGGCCGATCAGGAAATCTTCGGGGACGCTGATGAACTTGGTGCCCGACTGCTCCAGCTCACGCGTGTGGCGAGCGGTGACGCGCTTGTCCTTGGCGACCACGACCTTGCCCGACTTGTCGGTAATGTCGAAGCGCGCAACTTCGCCGCGCAGGCGCTCGGAGACGAACTCCATCTGCGCGCCCGAATCCATGAGGCGGAAGTTGTCGTTGACGAAGAAGTTGGCCAGGATCGATTCCGGCGTCAGGCCGATGGCCTTCAGCAGAATGGACACGGGCATCTTGCGGCGACGGTCGACGCGGAAGAACAGCAGGTCCTTGGGGTCGAACTCGAAGTCCAGCCACGAGCCGCGGTAAGGAATGATGCGTGCCGAGAACAGCAGCTTGCCCGAGCTGTGGGTCTTGCCCTTGTCGTGCTCGAAGAACACGCCGGGCGAGCGGTGCAGCTGCGAGACGATGACGCGCTCGGTGCCGTTGATGATGAACGAGCCCTTTTCGGTCATCAGGGGCACTTCGCCCATGTAGACCTCTTGCTCCTTGACTTCCTTGACCACCTTGGACTGCGAGGTCGAAGACTCACGGTCATAGATGATCAGCTGGACCTTGGCGCGCACGGCGGAGGCGAACGTCAGACCACGGGTCTGGCACTCGCGCACATCGAAAGCAGGCTTGGCGAGGTTGTACTCGACGAACTTCATCTCCACAAAACCGTTGTGGGAGACGATGGGGAAGGCGGAGTTGAAGGCCGCTTGCAGGCCTTCGATGGTGCGTTTTTTGGGGGCTACATCTGACTGCAAGAATGCGGTATATGCATCTTTTTGCATCTGCAGCAGGTAAGGCACTTCGAGCACGCTGTCGCGGCTCCCGAAGCTTTTGCGGATTCGCTTGCGTTCGGTGTAAGAATAGGCCATGAGATCTCCGGGCAAAGACATGAGTCCTGGGTCTGCGACGACTGCCCCACATGGAAAGCTCCCTGCGGGCTTGGCGGTTGGCCACTACCAACCATGGCTGACGGCGATGCGTTGCACATCGCCCGAACCAAGGCATCTTCTGCTGTCGGGTTGTCAGAAGACACTAAAAAACAGACTGTGCTGACTGCTTTTTAGTGTGCTCTATGGATCAGCGCTCCACAAGCGCCAAAGGCTGGAGGCCCTTTTTCGGAGCCTCCAGCCCTTGAGGGGACTGAATTACTTCAGTTCAGCCTTGGCACCGGCTTCCACCAGCTTCTTCACAGCGGCTTCAGCGTCAGCCTTGGCAACGCCTTCCTTGACGTTCTTGGGAGCGCCGTCGACCAGGTCCTTGGCTTCCTTCAGACCCAGGCCGGTGATTTCACGCACGGCCTTGATGACGGAAACCTTGTTCGCGCCGGCTTCGGTCAGCACAACGTTGAACTCGGTCTTTTCTTCTGCAGCAGCAGCGCCGCCAGCAGCGCCGCCAGCAGCGGGAGCAGCCATAGCGGCAGCGCTCACGCCAAACTTCTCTTCAATGGCCTTCACCAGGTCATTGAGTTCCAGGACCGTCATGCCGTCGAGCGCGGTCAGAAATGCGTCTTTATCGAATGCCATTTTGATTTCCTAACAATATTGGTTAACTGCCGCGCGCTCAGGCTGCGACTGCTTCGGCTGCCGGTTCTTCGGCAGAGCCTTCGCTCTTCTTTGCCGCCAGGGCGCCCAGCACAACGGCCGTACGCGAGATAGGCGACATCAGCAAGCCACACAGTTGTGCCAGCAGAACTTCCTTCGAGGGGATGTTCGCCAGTTGCTTCACACCGTTCACGTCCAGGGCCTTGCCTGCAAACGCACCACCGCGGATCACCAGCTTGTCGTTGGTTTTCGCGAAGTCGGCCACCACCTTGGCGGCGGCCACTGCGTCTTCAGAGAAGCCATAGATCAGAGGGCCGGTCATCTGGTCGGCGACAACGTCAAACTGGCTGCCAGCCACAGCACGGCGGGCCAGCGTGTTCTTCAACACGCTCAGGCTCACACCCTTGCTGCGAGCATCAGAACGCAGTTTGGTCATGTCGGCGACCGTGATGCCGCGGTATTCCGCGATCACAAGCGTTTGAGCTTTTGCGGCGAGGCTGGTCACTTCATTGATGACCGCTTCTTTCTCACTGCGATTAAGACTCAAGGTCTACTCCTTCAAATGCGCACTCGGGGCAAGCCCCTCATGCGCGCTCTTGTTGCAGCGACCAACTGTTTTGGAAATGCATCCATCTGCAGCGGGATCGCCATCTGCGTTGGCCCCGGGGGTTTAAGTGCCGCAAGGCACACCAACGGTCTTGGATGACCCGGCGCATCGCTGCACCGGCCCACCACTGAGACACCCCGGAAGGTGTCTCAAGATTTCTTGGCTATCAGGCCGAGATGGTCTGCGTGTCGACGCGAACGCCCACACCCATGGTCGACGAAACAGCGACCTTGCGCAGGTACAGGCCCTTGCTCGAAGCGGGCTTGGACTTGTTCAGGGCGTCGATCAGCGCAGCCAGGTTGCCTTGCAGCTTCTCGTTGTCGAACGAGCGGCGGCCGATGGTGGCGTGGATGATGCCGGCCTTGTCGACGCGGTATTGCACCTGACCAGCCTTGGCGTTCTTCACAGCCGTGGCCACATCGGGAGTCACCGTGCCAACCTTGGGGTTGGGCATCAGGCCGCGCGGGCCCAGGATCTGGCCCAGCGTACCGACGACGCGCATGGCGTCGGGGGCAGCGATGACCACGTCGAAGGGCATGTCGCCAGCCTTCACGCGGGCAGCCAGGTCGTCCATGCCGACCACGTCGGCGCCGGCAGCCTTGGCTTCTTCAGCCTTGGCGCCTTGGGCGAACACGGCCACGCGGGCAATCTTGCCGGTACCATGGGGCAGCACGACAGCGCCGCGAACCACTTGGTCAGACTTCTTGGCGTCCACGCCCAGTTGCACGGCCACGTCGATGGATTCATCGAACTTGGCGGTGGCAGCGTCCTTCACCAGCGCGACTGCGTCAGCGAAAGCGTACAGCTTGGTGGACTCCACCTTGCCCTGGAGAGCCTTTTGCTTCTTGGTCAACTTGGCCATTTACACGCCCTCCACAATCACGCCCATCGAGCGAGCCGAACCAGCCAGCGTGCGCACGGCGGCGTCAACGTCAGCAGCGTTCATGTCCTTCAGCTTGGTGTTGGCGATCTCTTCCAGCTGAGCGCGGGTGATCTTGCCGACCTTGTTCTTCAGGGGGTTGGAAGAACCCTTGTCCAGCTTGATGGCCTTCTTGATCAGCACAGTCGCCGGAGGCGTCTTGATGATGAAGGTGAAGCTCTTGTCCGCGAAGGCCGTGATGACCACGGGCAGGGGCAGGCCGGGCTCGACACCTTGGGTCTGGGCGTTGAACGCCTTGCAGAATTCCATGATGTTGAGGCCGCGCTGACCCAGCGCAGGACCGATCGGAGGAGAGGGATTGGCCTTACCAGCTGGCACTTGCAGCTTGATGAAGCCGACGATTTTCTTCGCCATTGAATGCTCCTTGCGGGTATAGCGCCGCCGGCCCAACCAACAATAGTTGCAGCCGACAGCTCCCCGGGGGTTAAAAGACTCTTGTGAGAACGCCCTGCACCAAGCCTAAAAATGCAGAGCCAGAGATTGTAAGCGGTAACTCAGGTTTTTTCAACCTGGGCAAATTCAAGCTCGACCGGCGTGGAACGACCGAAGATCATCACGGAGACGCGCAGACGGCTCTTCTCGTAGTTGACCTCTTCGACGGAACCATTGAAGTCCGTGAACGGACCTTCCTTGACACGCACCAGCTCGCCGGGCATGAACTCGACCTTGTGGCGCGGCTTTTCCGTGCCTTCCTGCATCTGGCTGACGATCTTGCGCACTTCCTCTTCGGAGATGGGCGCAGGACGGTTCTTGGCACCGCCCACGAAACCCGTCACCTTGCTGGTGTGCTTGACCAGGTGCCAGGTATCGTCGTCCATGACCATCTCGACGAACACGTAGCCAGGGAACAGACGGCGCTCGGTGGTGCGGCGTTGGCCATTCTTCATTTCCACCACTTCTTCAGTGGGGACAAGAATGCGACCGAACTTGGACTGCATGTCAGAGCGCGCGATGCGCTCGATGATGTTGCGCTCAACCGCCTTTTCCATGCCGGAGTAGGCATGGACGATGTACCAGCGCAGATCCGGATTGGCAGGCGCTGCCCCTCCGTCGTTCACACCTGTTTCGACAGCATCCATTACTTCCTCCAGCCCAAAATCAGGTCGTACAAGACCCACTCAAGCGTCTTGTCCGTGAACCACAGGAACAAGGCCATGATGACGACAAAGCCGAAGACGTACAAGGTCATCTGCATGGTTTCCTTGCGCGTCGGCCAGACGACCTTCTTGACTTCGCGCCAGGCATCCTGGGCAAAGCTCACGAAACGCTTGCCGGGCTCGGAAACAAGGAACGTGCCAGCAGCTGCAGCCAAGCCGACCAGCAGCACCAGCCACTGGACGATGGGCCCTTGCTTGCTCAGCAGATAGAAACCTGCGATCGCAGCAACGACTAAAGCCGCGACTGCGGCAAGCTTGGCTTTGTCAGCTCCGGAGCTGACCGTTTCAACCTGAGTAGTGGCCATAATCCATTTCTAATGCGCATCTTTTGCGCAACGCCAAGACACCGAAGCCCGCTTTGGGGCGGGCTCGTTGCGATTCCACCATCAGGTGGCAGGGGCAGTAGGAATCGAACCTACAACCTTCGGTTTTGGAGACCGACGCTCTGCCAATTGAGCTATACCCCTACGAATCAATTAGGCAATGATCTTGGCAACCACGCCAGCGCCCACGGTACGGCCACCTTCGCGGATAGCGAAGCGCAGACCTTCTTCCATGGCGATGGGGGCGATCAGCTTGACGGTGATCGACACGTTGTCGCCAGGCATCACCATTTCCTTGTCGGCGGGCAGCTCGATGGAGCCGGTCACGTCGGTCGTACGGAAATAGAACTGGGGACGGTAGTTGTTGAAGAACGGAGTGTGGCGACCACCTTCGTCCTTGGACAGCACGTACACCTCAGCCGTGAAGTGGGTGTGGGGCTTGATGGAGCCGGGCTTGCACAGCACTTGGCCGCGTTCCACGTCTTCACGCTTGGTGCCGCGCAGCAGCAGGCCCACGTTGTCGCCAGCCTGGCCTTGGTCCAGCAGCTTGCGGAACATTTCCACGCCGGTGACGATGGTCTTCTGGGTGTCGCGGATACCGACGATTTCGATTTCTTCGCCGACCTTGATGATGCCGCGCTCGATACGGCCAGTCACCACGGTGCCACGGCCAGAGATCGAGAACACGTCTTCCACGGGCATTGCGAAGGCACCGTCCACAGCGCGCTCGGGCGTGGGGATGTAGCTGTCCAGGGCTTCAGCCAGGCGCAGGATGGCGGGTTCACCCTTGTCGGACTGGTCGCCTTCCAGGGCCAGCTTGGCCGAGCCGCGGATGATGGGGGTGTCGTCGCCGGGGAAGTCGTACTTGGCAAGCAGCTCGCGCACTTCCATTTCGACCAGTTCCAGCAGCTCTTCGTCGTCCACCATGTCGCACTTGTTCAGGAACACGATGATGTAGGGCACGCCCACCTGACGGGCCAGCAGGATGTGCTCGCGGGTCTGGGGCATGGGGCCGTCAGCGGCCGAGCACACCAGGATGGCGCCGTCCATTTGAGCAGCGCCGGTGATCATGTTCTTGACGTAGTCGGCGTGGCCGGGGCAGTCAACGTGAGCGTAGTGGCGACCGGCCGTTTCGTACTCGACGTGGGCGGTGTTGATCGTGATGCCGCGCGCCTTTTCTTCAGGTGCTGCGTCGATCTGGTCGTAAGCCTTGGCTTCGCCGCCGAACTTCTTGGACAGAACGGTAGCGATAGCAGCCGTCAGGGTCGTCTTGCCGTGGTCCACGTGACCGATGGTGCCAACGTTGACGTGCGGCTTG